>JANLSP010000495.1:0-8140 GCA_031362485.1 Novosphingobium sp. | reverse complement strand
GATTCGGCGAGGAAGGCATTGAGCGTAGCATCGTCCCAAACCCCATCGCGCTTCGCTGCAAGGGCGGGCGAAAAATGGAAATTGGGAACACTGGCTATGCGCTGACCGAACACGGCATAGAGGTTCGGCCCGGCCTTGGTCTTCCCGCCTTTCTCATAGGTATGGCAAAAACCGCACCATTTGTAGGTCTCGATGGCAACCGTGCGCTCATACTCGGTCTCGGCCCAGGCCTGCACACGCGCCACCGGCGCCGGATGCGACGAGACGCCGGGCGGTCCGGCAATGACATCACCGGTCGGCCAGGGGGCGACGCGGAACATCGCCATCGGCCCGTAGGAGCCCAGCGCAAGCAGGACGGCGGCCGCCAGCGCCGAGGCCCAGCGTCCTGTGGTATTGGCTTCGGACGCGCGCTCTGCGGCCTTGCGGCGGCGGCCGAGGAACCAGCCCAGTGCCCAGACCGCTGCCACAACGGCCAGGAACCGCGCCACTGATGCGGGCCCGGGATCGGGCGATTTGAACGTTGCCAGCGCATAGCTGGTATTGGTCATGGCGAGCAGCGCCTGAACCCCAAAGCCGGGCGGCAAGGCGATGAGCAGACCCTTGCCATACCGCAGCCAGCCATAGGCAGCGGTTAGCAGCGTGGCCGTGTAGAGCACCAACCCCATAAAGCCGACCGCAGAGTGGAAATAGCCTGAGAACAGCCACAGCCGGTAGTTTTCATCCATCAGCGCCGGGAAAGTGAACAGGCCTGGAATGCCCACCGGGGTTGCGCCACCCCAGGCGAAGAGGAAACCGAACACCGGCATCGAGAGCAGCAGAAAATAGGCCGCCAGTGCCAGCGTGCGGCCCCAGTTGAACAGGCCGGGGCGCAAGCCATGCGTGGGCGCCATTCCGCGTTCCTCGCGCCACCAGCAGCGCAGCCGCACCACTAGCGCGGCAAACAGCAGCAGGCCGATCAGCACATGCCAATAGCGCAGCTCTTCGCGCAACGGCAGCGTCTTGGCTGTCCGCGGCAGCATGTTGGTCATCACGCCCTGAACAATGGCGATCAGCGCGATTGCCCAACCGCTTAAAACGGATGTCCTCGAATAGCCTGACACGGTCAGAATTCCTCCAGCAAGCGACCTAGGCCGGAAATCTTGTCGTTGTTTCCAAGGGCGCGCAAGGCGTGCCAATAGGTCGCGGTGTTGATCGCGATCACCGGTTTGCTCAGCTCCTGCTCCATGTCGGCAGCCAGCTGGACCATCGACAGGTTCGTGCCGACTTGCACCATGGCATCGACATCGGGGCCATCAAGCTCGGCGATGACATCCTTCAGGCGATCGGGTGTGACTTTGGCGATATCGGTCCAGCAGCGGCATTGCAGCGGCACGTCGCGCACCACCTCGAAGCCGCTTTCTTCAAGGTATCGGCGCACTTCGGCATTGGCGACCGGGTAGTAGGGCGAAACGAAGCTGACGCGCCTGATCCCGCCATAGGCGCGCAGCGCGGCAACGATCGATTCCGATCCGGTCGATACGCCCACTCCGGCGAGCTCTTCCACCTCGCGTTTGAATTCCGCGCCGCCGGCGACGCCGCCGTAGAACGTGACTGCTGACATGCCGAGCACGAGATAGTCGGGCTTGCAGGTCATCGTCTCGCGCACCGCCGCCATGGTATTGTCCGAGATCGCCTGGGTTCCGGCGAGGAAATCCTCGTTAGACAGCGCCACCGGATCGGTCACGAAGATGCCGCGATAGTGGTTGGTCACGCCTTCGGGGCGCATGCGTTCCATGTCGGGCTGGACGACGGTATTGGTCGAAGGACCGATTACCCCCAACACCGCGCGGTAGCCCTGGACGTCGGTCATCCTGCAAAATCCCTATTGAATCGCGGCTGCCTGCTCAAGGCTTTCAAACATCGCCTGACGCAACATGTAGGCGCGGCGCCGCTTATCATCCTGCTTGATCGCCAGCATATCGGCGCGGCGAAGCTCGTGTGCCTGGTCGCTGCCGCCCTTGATGAATTCCATGTTCTGGATGGTCTGCGCCTGGGTGAATGCGTGGGTAACAGTCCGGCGCTGGCGGTCAAATAGCGCAAGCGCCCCGCTCGGCTTGCCTTCGGCAATCGCGGGCAGCAGCTTTTCGGCCAGATTGAAGGCATCATGCACGCCCGAATTCATTCCGAAACCGCCCAGCGGATTGTTGAGATGGGAGGCATCGCCGATGAGCATCACCCGGCCTTCAATAAAGCTCTTGGCGACGCGCTGGTGCACCCGGTAGACCGTGCGGTGATGCGTTTGCACCGCCGCGCCGTCGCCGGTCAGCCGGTCGAACACCGCGTTCTTCATCACATCCGAGCGCAGCACGTCATCGTCCGAGCCTTCAGCCGTAGGCAGCAACACCCGCCAGAATTTAGGTACCCGCAGCAGCACCAGCCATTCCTGAGGATCGGAGACATAATTGACGTGAGCGAGATTGGGCAGATAGTCGCAGAGCTCGGTTTCCGTGGAGAGACAAAGGAATTTCTCGGGGTAGGTGAACCCGTCGAACTGGGTCCCAAGCCACTTGCGCACGATCGAGTTCGCGCCGTCTGCGCCGATCAGCCAGTCAGCGCGGAAATGCTTGATATCGATCGGGCCTTCCGCCGCCACCGACACGCCGCTGGCATCCTGCACGAAAGTCAGCATGCGATGGCCAAAACGCACCGAGGCATTGGGATATTGCTCCAGCCCCGATGCAAGCGCGCGGCTGAGGTGATACTGTTCGCACTGAATGCGAAACGGATAGCGCGTCCGGTCGGCGATCTCGGTCAGGTCGAAATCGATGAATTCGCCAGACTGCCGGTCCCGCCAGTGATAGACTGGAGCCTTGAGGCCGCGTTCCAGCAGCATCGGCGTGACGCCGATCTCGTCGAGCATTTCGAGCGTCGGCGGATGGAAAGTCGAGGCGCGCATATCAGCCGCGCAGTCTTCGCCCGCCTCCAGCACGATGACCTCGATCCCTGCACGGGCAAGCAGTGTCGCCATCACCGTGCCAACCGGCCCGGCTCCTGCGATCAAAACCTGGCAACGCTCTGCGCTTGCCATTGACTGTCCACTCCTGCTCGTAACTATCGGCTAGCCTTAGAACGGCATTGCGATAGCTCGCATGGACCAAGCCCAAATTTATCCGACTGGCGAAGAGCAATGGCTGCTGGCATGATTTGAACGGCAGCGCGGGCAATGGCATTGCCAGATGCCCGCCGTGAGGCCAAGCGTGAGGATTGCGCGATGGAATATGATTATGTGCCGATCAGCCAGCGTGCGCCGCTTAAGTGGCCGAATGGCGCGCGGGTCGCGCTGATCCTGACATTCAACCTTGAAACCTGGGATCTGACCAAGGATACGGACAAGGCCTATTATGCCGGCGGGCCGCCGATCCTTCCCGATGTCCTGCCAGGCAATACGCCTGATTTTCCCAACTATACCTGGCGCGAATATGGCCAGCGCGTCGGCATCTGGCGGCTCTATGAACTGTTCGACGAACTGGGTGCCAAAGCGAGCTGCACCACCAATGCCGTCACGTTCGAGCGCCGCAAGGCGATGGTCGATGCCTGCCTGGAGCGCGGCTGGGAGCTGCTGGCGCACAACTGGGAACAGGGCGAGCTGCTGACCGACTTTGCCCACCAGCCCGAAAAGGAACGCGACGTCGTGCTGCGCAGCCTTGCGCAGTATGAAAAATACGTCGGGCGCAAGGCCAAGGGGTGGCTTTCCAGTTCGCTGCGCGGCACGATGCAGACCGCCGACATCCTCGCCGAATATGGCTGCACATTCTACTGCGACATCATGAACGACGATCAACCCTTCCTGCTGCGCACCCCGCACGGCCCGATTGTCTCCACGCCCTATTCCAATGAAATCAACGATTTCACCTTTATAGCCCGAAAGAATTTCACCACAGACCAGTTTCGCGATGCGCTGATCGAGGAACTCGACGTGCTCTATGCTGAAGGTGCAACATCGGGCCGGATCATGAATGTCGGCCTCCATCCGCATGTTTCAGGCCGGGCCCACCGCGTGCGTGCACTGCGCGAATTCATCAGTCACGCACAGAGCCTGCCGGGCGTCTGGTGGGCGACGCGCGAGGAAATTGCCGACTGGTATCTGGCGAATCACGAAAGCCACTTCCCGGGCCAGTTATGAACCGACACGCCACTCTCGCCGCTGCCGTTCCGGGCTATGCGCAGGGGCGCGTGCTCTCGCTGCCGGGAGTGTGGGATGGCCTGTCGATCCGGCTGGTTGAACAGGCCGGTTTTCCTGCTGCGTTCGTTTCGGGCGGCGCCCTGTCCATGGCGCGGCATGGGCGTCGCGACATCGGGCTGGTGACGGCAAGCGAGCTTGCCCAGGCAGTGCAGCTGATCCGCGAGATTTCCGACCTGCCGCTGTTCGTCGATGCCGATACCGGCTTCGGCAATGCGGACAATGCCTCACGCACGCTGCGCATGCTGGAGGCGGCTGGGGCCAGCGCGATCCAGCTGGAAGACCAGGTGTTTCCAAAGCGCTGCGGCTTCATGGCAGGCAAGGCGGTTATCCCGGCGGCAGATTATGCCGATAAGCTTAAGGCCGTGCTTGATGCCCGGCGCGGGGCCACGCTAGTGATCGCGCGGACTGATGCGCGGTCCGTCGAAGGTTTCGAGGCGGCACTGGCAAGGGCGGTCCTCTATGCCGAAACCGGCGCCGATCTGATTTTCCTCGAAGGGCCGGAAAGCATTGCGGAAATGCAGGCGATCGCCGCGCAGCTTGGCGAACAGTTCCCGCTGGTGCACAATCTGGTCGAAGGCGGCGTTTCGCCGGTGACTTCTGCCGCACAGCTGGCCGACCTGGGTTATGCCCTGGCCTTGCATCCGCTACTTCTGCTGCACGGTTTCATCCGTCAGGGACCTGCACATCTTGCCGTTTTGCGCCAGACCGGATCAACGGATTCGCTCCGGCATAACATCGCCGACATTGCCGAATTCAACGCGCTGCTTGAAGCTGCGCCGGGGAGCTTGCCGAAATGACCATTCCTGTCCGCAACCCGCGCACCGGCGAAATAGATTACCATATTGAGGCTGCCTCACCTGACGCCATCGCAGCCGCTGCCCGGCGGCTGCGCGCCAATCAGCCGGCCTGGGCCGCGCTGGGCGCCGAACGCCGCGCTGCCGTCCTGCTCAGGTGGACCGAGGCACTGCAAGCCAGCATGGCCGGGATTGTCAGCCAGCTCAGTGTCGATACGGGCCGCGTGGCGATTGCCAATGTCGAACTGTTCGGCGTGATCGGCACTTTGCAGCGCTGGGCCGCAACTGGCCCGGCGATAATCGCAGGGCTCGATCTCAAGCATGTGCCCAGCGCCACTCCGGGCGTGACGATCAGTAACCGCCATGTGCCCTATCAACTACTCGGCGTGATCGCGCCATGGAACTTTCCGCTGCTGCTTGCACTGATCGATGCAATACCGGCGCTGCTCGCGGGGAGCGCGGCGCTGATCAAGCCGAGCGAGATTACCCCGCGCTTCATCCCGGAACTGCGCAAGACCATTGCCCAAATGCCTGAACTGGAAGCAGTGCTTGCCGTTGTCGAAGGCGATGCCGAAACCGGACGGGCAATTGTCGGCGCGGTGGATTATGTCTGCTTCACCGGCTCAGTGACCACCGGCCGCAAGGTTGCCGAGGCGGCGGCCGCTGCCTTCATCCCGGCGAATCTCGAGCTTGGCGGCAAGGACCCGATGATCGTCCTGCCCTCCGCCGATCCGGTGGCGGCCGCGAGCATCGCCCTGCGTTCCAGCGTCGCGGCCAATGGGCAGGCCTGCCAATCGATCGAACGGCTTTATGTCCACCGTTCGATCGCCGATGCCTTCATCGCCTCGTTGGTCGAACAGGCCAGGGCGGTCGAACTCAATTTCCCCGATATCGGCAAGGGCCACATCGGTCCGTTCATCTTCCCACCGCAGGCCGACAAAGTGCAGGCGCAGATCGATGCGGCGGTTGCGGCAGGAGCCAGAGTGCTGGCGGGCGGCAAGGTCGAAGTGCTGGGCGGCGGCAAATACCTGCGCCCGACAGTGCTCGTCGATGTCACTCCTGACATGTCGGTTGTCGCCGATGAGACATTCGGCCCGGTGATCCCGGTGACCATCTATGATACAGTTGACGAGGCCGTGACGCTTGCCAACGACAGCATCTACGGCCTTTCCGCAGCCGTCATCGGTGATCCGGCCGAGGCCGAAGCGGTTGCCGAACGGCTCGATGCCGGGGCGATCTCGATCAACGATGGATCGCTGACCGCCGGGGTGTGGGACGCGGAAAACTGCGCTTTCAAGCTTTCGGGCATGGGGCCGAGCCGTATGGGCGACGCCGGGCTGCTGCGCTATTTCCGCACCCGTGCCATCATTCGCCAGGATGGGCAGGCGGCGCCGATCGCCGCCTTTGGCGAAGCGGCGATGGGGGGCTGACAGAGGTTGTGCGCTTGACAAAGTGCCATATGTCCGGACAACTTTGCGCCGCTGGCAGCACCGCGGCGCGCGCGGGCGATCACTAACTAAATTCGCTGTTCCCATCGGAGCAGTCGCAGGGGAGCCGGCAGAATGAGCGAGAAGAAATCCGAATTCGCGCTGGGCTGGAAAGTCCTTCTGGCGGGCCTGCTTGGCGTCGCCTGCGGGGCATCGCCGTTGCCATTCAACACCATCGGCTTCGTGCTGGCGCCGATGAAGGAGGAGTTCGGCTGGACTTTTGCCCAGACTAGCGCCGGAGTGACGATCTATGGTGTGGTTGGCGCGCTGCTCGCGCCCTATTTCGGCTCGCTGGCCGACCGCTACGGGGTGCGCCGGGTTGCGCTGCTTTCCACCCTTGCATTTGGCATCACCTTCGCAGCAGTGGGTGCGGCTCCAGCCGCAATCATGGGCTTCTATCTCTTGTGGTTCCTCGTCGGGCTGGTCGGCATCGGCTCGACCCCGGTTACCTGGAGCCGCGCGATCAACATGTGGTTTTACAAGAAACGCGGGCTGGCGTTGGGCATTCTGCTTGTCGGCACCAGCATTTCGGCGCTGGTCGTTCCCCGGGTCGCAGTCTGGGCGATCGGCGAATGGGGCTGGCGGGGGATGTACCCGACCGTTGCCTTGTTCCCATTGCTGGTCGCGCTGCCGATTGCCTACTTCTGGTTCCGCGAACCAAGCCCCGAAGAAACCCCGGCAGAGATCAAATCGGGCAGCGGCCTGACGGGGAACAGCCTGGGTGAAGCGCTGCGCGACCGCCGCTTCTGGACAATCTGGTTGTCGATCGCCTGCGTCGCACTGGCTTATGGCGGGGCGCATATCCACATGCCCGAGATCATCAAGCAGCACGGTATGAGCACGGCCCAAGGGGCGAGCATCATGGGTATGATCGGGCTGGCACTGATGGCGGGCCGGGTGATCACCGGCTGGCTGCTGGATCACATCTGGGCACCTTTGGTCTGCCTGCCGATCCTGCTGATCCCGGCGCTGGCTTGCTGGTGGCTTATGGGCACGGGCAGCGACGTCCAGACGGTCTACATCGCCGCTTTCATGCTTGGCTTTGCCGCTGGAGCGGAAAGCGATCTCATCGCCTATCTTGCCAGTCGCTATTTTGGCATGGCGAATTATGGCAAGATTTATGGCATGCTCTACATGCCGTTCGGCTTCGCCTCTGCCGTCTCGCCCGTGCTCTATGGCCGCGTCCGCGATGTGACCGGGAGCTATGATCAGATGCTTTACGCCGCGATGTTCCTGTTCGCCGCGGGGGCGGTGCTGCTGGTAACTCTGGGCCGCTATCCGGTGTTCGGCGCGAAAGACGCTTCAGCGTGAGCACTGCGCTGGCGAACCCGCTCGTTGCGCTCGAAGGCAAGGTTTCAGCAGCCTCGTTGCTGACTGCCGCAGGTGTGACCGAGCTTTACCGCCACGACGTCTACGCCAGCGGCCCTGCACCGCTGGCGGTGTTCCGCCCAGACTCGGTCGAGGAGTTGGCCGCCGGAATCGGTGCGGCGACTGTCGCCGGAATTGCGATCGTCCCGCGCGGAGGCGGCATGAGCTACACCGGCGGTTATCTCTCGCCCACGCCGCAGTTCATCCTCGTCGATACTTCCAGCCTCGATGCGATTGTCGTTGTCGACGAGGCGAACATGACTGTCACT
>JANLSP010000459.1:0-3543 GCA_031362485.1 Novosphingobium sp. | reverse complement strand
AGACCATCCTGTTCCCGGTCGAAGCCACGCAGCTGATCGGCTCCTTGGGCGGCATCGGCGAACTGGTGCGCGATGCGATTGGCGACAAGAAGGTCTGAGCGCGATGGAAAATCTCGAACCACACTACGTCTGGCTTGCCTTAGGGCTCGCGCTCGCTGCCGCCGAAATGGCAGTGCCCGGCGTGTTCCTGATCTGGCTGGCCGGCGCGGCTATCATCACAGGAGTTATCGCCTGGGGTCTGCCGCTGGGCCTGCCTTTGCAGGTCGTGATTTTCGCAGTCCTGGCGATCGTCTCGGTGTTCACCGGCAAGCGCTACCTGCGGTCCAATCCGGTCTCGTCTGCAGATCCGATGCTCAATGATCGCGGCGGGCAGCTGGTCGGCCAGCAGGTCGTGGTCACTCATGCGATTGACGGCGGCGGCGGCAAGGTCAAGCACGGCGACACCGAATGGCTGGCCAAGGGTCCCGATGCGGAACCAGGCACGCGCATGCGCGTTTCAGGGCATGAGGGCGTCTTGTTGCTGGTTGAGCATCTACATTGAAAGTGTTTTCACAATGACCGACAAAATCCAACTTACCGAAGCCGAGTGGCTGGAGCGCCTTGGACCCGAGAAGTTCCAGATCCTGCGCCGCGCGGGCACGGAGCGGGCTTTCACCGGCGAATTCGAAAAAAACAAGGCCGAGGGGCTCTATCTGTGCGGCGGTTGCGGTGCGCCGCTGTTTGCTTCCGAAACCAAATACAACTCCGGCTCAGGCTGGCCGAGTTATACCAAACCGGTAGCAGACGAGGCTGTCGAAGAACTGCGCGACACGGCACATGGCATGGTCCGCACCGAAGTGCGCTGCGCCAAGTGCGAAGGGCATCTCGGGCATGTGTTCCCCGATGGACCTGGCGATAATGGCCTGCGCTATTGCATCAATTCCGCCAGCCTGGAATTCAAGCCCAAGAGCTAGGATCAGGAACAGGTGGGTAAGCTGTCCTGGCGCTTTGCCCGGTCCATTCACCTTGTGTTAGGCATGAGCAATGCAGATCACGCGCGACGTGACGGGTAATTGTGCCTGGCGAGGGGGCTTCAAAGGCTGATGGCACGCAACGACATTCCGCGTCGCTCCGCTGCCTCTTCCGCGCCTGCTGACCGCGCGCCGCCATCGCGGTTTCGCCGGTTTGTTCGCCGCAGTTTTGTCTGGGGTTTGTCGCTCGCTTTGCTGGCTGCGCTGGTGCTTGCGGTCGCGGT
Organism: Novosphingobium sp.; assembly: GCA_031362485.1. Classification (GTDB taxonomy): domain Bacteria; phylum Pseudomonadota; class Alphaproteobacteria; order Sphingomonadales; family Sphingomonadaceae; genus Novosphingobium. The sequence continues at coordinate 2,309 of JANLSP010000459.1, read as the reverse complement.
GGGTCTGACGGCGCAATCACTTCCCAGCTTCGAAAAGCTGAAGAATACGCAGATTGGCGAGCAGATGATCGTCGTGCGTGCGCGCGACGGCACCGAACTGGTCAGCCTTGGCCCCAGTTATGGCAAGTGGCTGGACTATGAGGACATCCCCAAGGTCATGCGCGAGGCGATGGTTTCAGTCGAGGATCGCCGCTTCCGCTCACATATCGGTATCGATCCGATCGGCGTTGCCCGCGCAGCCTGGGTGGCAATCAGCGGGCGGCGGGTAACTCAGGGCGCGTCGACCATCTCGCAGCAGCTCGCCCGCAACATATTTCTCAACAACAGCCGCACAGTAACTCGCAAGCTGCGCGAGGCAATCCTCGCGCTGGCGCTCGAATGGAAGTTCTCCAAGGACGAGATTCTCGAACTTTATCTCAACAAGGTCTATTTCGGTGGCGGCGCATATGGCGTGGATTCTGCGTCCCGCAAGTTCTTTGGACATCCCGGAACCGAGCTAACGCTGCCCGAAGCCGCGATAATCGCCGGGCTTGTTAAAGCACCCTCCCGCTATTCGCCCACTGCTGATGTAAAGGCCGCGGTCGGCCGGGCGAAAGTAGTACTTCAGGTGCTTCAATCCAATGGCACGATCGATGCGGCGGCAGCGGCAGGCGTGGATCTGGAAAAGGTCCGATTTGTCCCTGAAAGCGGTCAAAACTCGGCGCGCTATTTCACGGACTGGGCGCTACCCCAGCTCGATTTGCTGCTTCAGGATAACGAAGGCCCGATCGAGGTGTGGACCACGTTGGACCCTAAGCTGCAGAATGTAGCAGCGGCAGCGGTGATGACCCAGTCCCCCAAGGGCGCGCAAGGCGCGCTTGTCAGCCTTGACCGCGACGGAGCGGTGATCGCGATGATCGGCGGTACCGACTACCTGACCTCAAACTATAACCGGGCTACGCTGGCGGTTCGTCAGCCAGGATCGGCATGGAAGCTGTTCGTCTATCTCGCGGCACTGGAATCCGGATTGACGCCAAATGACCGGGTAGTCGATGAACCGGTGACAATCGAGGGTTGGAGTCCGCATAATTCCGGCGGATCTTATGCCGGTGAAATCGATTTGCGCACGGCTTTTGCCTACTCCAAGAATACCGTAGCCGCCAAACTTGGCAATCAGGTCGGTTTTGGCATGGTCGCAGGAATGGCGCGGCGCTTTGGCATCTCGACACCGGTGAACACTATGCCATCAATGGTGCTGGGCACATCGGATGTGCGCCTGATCGACATGACCCGCGCTTTTGCCGCGGTGTCGGCCAAGGGGGCCTCCGTCGAACCTTACGGCATCATCAAGGTTACCGATACTGACGGCAAGGTGCTCTATAGCCGGCCGCAAACGCGCGGGCAGTTGCTGGTTGCACCGTATGTCGCCGCCGGGATCACCGACTTGCTGCAAACCGCGGTTGCAACGGGCACCGGGCGTGCCGCGCAGATCGGACGGCCTGTTGCCGGCAAGACCGGGACGACCAGCTCCAACAAGGATGGCTGGTTCATCGGCTTTTCCAGCGGCATTACTACCGGGGTCTGGATGGGACGCGACGATGCGCGGCCCGTTCCCGGCTTGCAAGGCGGCGCAGCGCCGGCGCGCGCTTTTGCCATGTTCATGAAGCAGGCGGTTGCCAATCGGCCGGTAGAGAAATTTGATACCGAACTGATACTGCCAAGCTGGCAGATCGAGCCCGATGACGAGACCTTGATGGCGAACCCGGATGACTATTCCCTGGTCGATGAGCAAGGCAATCTGATCGAACCGCAGCGGCCGGTTCCGGCGACCGAGGAAGAGGAATTCGGTCCAGGCGAACCGCCGAGCGATGACGGGGGCTCACTAGTCACCGTGCCGCCTGCCGCGAACGGGGATTTTCTCGACAAAGCGACGGGAAAGCGGCCGCCACCCTGATCGCAGGGGCGTCTTATCAAATTATTGAACAATCGTAAATTTCTGATAGACTTGCATCCTGACTGATCGTTCATGCGGGGGCGTACCTGCGGAGTAAGGATATGGCCTGGTGTTAGCCAAGCTAATCCAGAGTGGTGGCATCAATGCAATAGCGCGGCAATTGGGGGAAACGCCCTCTGCTACGCTAGCTTCGGCACGCTCGCTTATGCCAGGATTGCGGCAAGGACTGCACAATTTTCCAGGCGGAATAGCAGCGGTACTCGATCGTTTTGCAAGTGCCGGCGGAGTTGAATTCGCCGCCGCCATCATGGGGCCTGATCCTGTCGACATTTCACCCGGCGAGGCCATGATCTCCCTGATTGGCGGAATCGTGTTG
>JANLSP010000458.1:0-4864 GCA_031362485.1 Novosphingobium sp. | reverse complement strand
AGCTGGGATGCCGAGCGCGAAGCGGCCGCTGACTGCATCATTGACACTGTCACCGCGCATGCACCCAATTTCCGCGCGAGCATCATTGCCCGCCAGATCCATTCGCCGCGCGATCTCGAGGCCAAGTTCGGCCTCGTCGATGGCGACATCTTTCACGGCCGGATGAGCCTTGACCAGTTGTGGGGCGCGCGCCCGGTTCTGGGCCACGGCGACTATCGCGCGCCGATCGAAGGCCTCTACATGTGCGGCGCGGGGACTCATCCGGGGGGCGGCGTGACGGGTGCGCCGGGGCACAATGCGGCGCGGGCGATTCTGGCCGACCGCCGGAGCCGATTTCGGCTGCCGTGGACATGATTTAGTGTGGATCATAACTATTGTTTGTTGTAGACTTGATGAAGCGCCAGAAATTGGGCGTGCCAGCGACAGGAGCAAACTGAGTGACCGCACAGAGTGAAGCCGCAGCAACTCCCGCACACATTCCGCCCGAAGCGGTCTACGACTTCGATATGCGCGACGATCCGGGATTGCTCGCCGACCCGCATGAACGACTGCGCGAGATTGTGCGCGATGCCCCGCCGGTTTTCTGGACGCCGCGGAATGGCGGGCGCTGGGTAATTACCGGCTATGCTGAAATTTCGGAAGCAGCGCGCGATGCCGAGCGATTCTCAAGCTCTTACATGCCACGGGAGCAATTGGCCGCCTTGGCGGCGATGATGCCGACAGGGGCGAATCGCATTCCGCAGGCGACTCCGATCACCATGGATCCGCCGGAACACGCCAAATTCCGCAGCCCTCTGCAAAAGACGTTTTCCCCGCGCGCCGCGATGGACCAGATCGAGGATATCCGCGCGCTGTGTGATCGGCTGATTGATGCGGTGATCGATAAGGGTCACTGCGATTTCATCCCCGCGATCGCCGAACCGCTGCCTGTTACCGTGTTTCTCAAGATGATGGGGCTGCCGACCGAGCGACTGGGAGAATTCCGCGATCTGGTCCACGAATTCCTCGCCAACACCAACAGTGATCCTGCCACGGGCGCTGCGATGAGCCGCAAGGTGGCCAATGCCATGCTGGACGCCATCATGGCCCGCAAGGACAACCCGCAGGACGATATCATCAGCCTGCTATGGCAGACCGAAATCGAAGGCCAGCCCATGACGCTGGAGCTGATGGAAGATTACTGCGTGCTGCTGTTTATTGCCGGACTTGACACGGTGATCAACGGCATGGGCTTTGCCGTGCGCCATCTGGCGATGAACCCGGACCTGCAAGCCAAACTGCGCGCCGAGCCAGAACTGATCACCGAAGCGGCCGAGGAAATGCTGCGCCGCTACAGCTTTGCGATTCCGATGCGCCGCGTGGCGAAGGAGATTCAGTTTTCGGGCTGGAAAATGATGCCCGGTGAATGGGTGGTGCTCCATTATCCTGCCGCCGATCTCGATCCGCGCGAATTCGTCACGCCCGAGAATTTCGACCTGGAACGGGAGAACAAAGTCCACCTGGCGTTTGGCGCCGGGGTTCACCGCTGCCTTGGCGCGCATCTGGCGCGGGTGGAATTGCAGGTGCTTTACAGCCAGATGTTGAAGCGTCTCCCGGAGTTTCGTCTCGATCCCGACAAGTCAGCAATGTTCCATTCGGGCAATATCATTGCCATGGATTCGCTGCCGATCCGCTGGGATTAATTCCCCTTTCCGGGATACGCAAAAATGGCCAGGTCGATCGCCGGATTGATCCGGACCTTCTGCCAGTAAAGCGTGTTGGCCCGCGCGCCGTTATAATAAAGCGTGACCGTGCGTGCCTGCAGCCAGTTCGGATTGCGCAGCCGGAGGAAGTCGCTGTAGCGGCGCTCGTGCCATCCGCGCGGGGTCATGAATGCCATCTGGCGGATCGCGTGGCTGCGGCGGTCGATGCCAAACAGGGTAACACCTCCGTCCGGATCGGTGAGGCGGACGACATGGATCGTGTGGCCATCGACCATGCTGTCGCTCACCCGCTCGGCCTTGAAGCCAGGCTTGCGGGCATGGCGGATGATGCCGAAGCCCATATTGCTGGCCCAGAATTCCTCAGCCTTTTCAGGAGGGATGATGCCCTTTTCGGTCCAGGTGGTGGTGCCGTCGTAGCCCACCGTCCACAGCAGGCGGCCGGCATTGCTGGCAATGATCCTGATGCGCCCTTCGGCCCCGTGCGCCGCGCTGCGGTTAGGATCGAACTCGCGGTACATGACATAACTGTCAGCGCGGGACTGCGGCTCCGCGCCGCTCGGGCCCCAGAACGCGACGTGGCCTTCAAGCTGGAGGCTGCGGACATTGGCCCAATCCTCGCCGCCGGCAGCGGCAATCGCGAGCTCAAGAATCTGCGCGCCATCGGGATTATCGGCGGCGTGGAGCCGCGCTGGCAGCACCAGAAAGGCTACGAAGACGAAGGCGAGAAGGCGGAGCTGCGCGAGCATGAACGGTTCCCGCCAAGAAAGTTGTCCGGACATATTCCCCTCTTTGATGGTTTCGTCTAGTCTTGTGTAAGCGGCTCTTGGCAGCTTGAGCAAGGAGATGGGTGAGATGAAGCGGATGGCGATACTTTTGGCGGGCATTGGCATTGGCCTTGGTCTTGGGTCTCCGGCTGCGGCGCGGCCACTCGATCTCGCCAAACCCGAAGACGTGCTCGAAATTTCCAAGCGCATCCAGTGCGGCGAGGCCGACGGCAGGCCGGCGGTCTATCACTGGTCGGGCAATGTCTACTCGCGCGTTCAGGGCGAGCCGGACCGGCTGCTGTTCAGGGGTGAAGGGATGAACATCCGCACCTGCACCACGGTCAACGATCCCGTGCAGGGCAAGGGCTGGCGCCAGGTCAGCCGCGAAGTGATGCTCTATCTCGATCCGAAAACCGGCGAAGTGCTGCGCCGCTGGGCTAATCCCTGGACCGGCGAAACAGTCGAGGTGATGCAGATCAACAATGATCCGGTGAACGGGCGGCCCAGTTATGCCCGCAATGCCGACGGCAGCCCGGCGCGCATGGCCGCGATGCGCCGCGAAGGGCGCTGGATTTACATGCCGATCGAAGTACCCCTGTTCTACACCAACCCATTGGCCGGCGACTATCAGGACTTTGTCGGCGGCAAGTACCACGCGATGGAAATCTTCGATTTCGCTTTCGATGCAAACGAGATGCTCAATTCGGACAAGTTCGCCACTGCTTATCCGATCGTTTCGTGGGTGCGCATTTCCGACTGGATGCCGTGGATGAAGATGCGCGGCCGGCAGGGTCAGATGGTGTTCAACGCCATGGGCAACAAGCTGAAAAGCTATGAGGAACTGCCCAAGGTGCTAAAGGATGAAATCGCGCTGAACTATCCAGCCTACACCGCTCCGCCGCCGACCGACGACTCTCGGCCGAATGCAACGACATGGACCGTGTTCAAACAGTGGGCAGAGGACAAGCGCGAGCCCGCCAAGGGCCACTAAGCCCGCGCGAAAATTTCGGGCAAATGCTTGGGCGCTTCGGCCTCGGCCAGCGCGTGGGCTCGCGGATCATCGACATCAAGCCACCAGGCCTCGCCGATATCCATCGTAGCCGCGCGGCCCTCGTCCGCCAGACGCTGCATACCCTCGGACAGGCTGCCAGCCTTGCACTCGGCAATGGCTGCCCGAATCGCATAGGCGAGTTCGGGCGTTGCAAGGAAGGCGCCGCAGTCGACCGCGTCATAACCGTCAATCTTCTTGCCGATCGCTTCGATGCGGCCATCGCGGTCTGTCTTGACCCAGGTGGCGTCTTCGGGATCGACCAGCGGGTTGTCAGTGCGCCGGTCGATGGCGAGCGTCACGCCACGGCTCTTCGTGCCCTCGCGGGCGAGGCGCGTGAGGATTGAGCCGTCGAAAATGTGGTCGGCCATCATCAGCAGGTAATCGCCAGAAATCTTGGCCGCGCCAGCAATCACCGAATGGCCGTTGGGTGTGGACCAGTGCTGCACGCGCTCCGACACCACCGGGATGCCGACCCGAGCTGACAGAATGGGCAGGAACTTCTCGATCTCGATCGCCTGGTGCCCGGTGACGACGACCACGCGGCTGACGCCCGCCACAACCGCCTGGCGGACGCCAAGCTCAAGCAGTGGCACCCCGGCGACCTGGGTCAGCGGCTTCGCATCAGAAATTTCGCGCAACCGGCTGCCATATCCGGCGGCAATGATGAGTGCGTCCATGGGTAGTCTCCAAATGAAAACGGCGCCGGAACTAACCCGGCGCCGCTTCGTGTCACAACCAAGTCGCGCTTACTCGGCAGCCAGCGCCGCGTCGGCGATATATTCCTCGACCATCTGGCCGGCGGTATCGTCGTTGAACTGCTGCGGCGGATGCTTGCAGTAATAGGCTGAAGGGCCGATCAGTGCTCCGCCTTCGCCGCGCTCAAGCGCGATCTTGCAGCAGCGAATCGCATCCATCACGCAAGCCGCCGAATTGGGGCTGTCCTCTACCGAGAGCCGCAGTTCCAGGTTCATCGGAACATTGCCCCACTGGTTGCCTTCAAGCCGCAGGAAGCAAAGCTTGTTGTCTTTCTGCCATGGCACATAGTCCGACGGGCCGACGTGGATGTTCTCGTCCTCAAGCCGCTGGGCCAGCATCGCCTGCACCGCCTCGGTCTTTGACTCCTTCTTGCTGCCCAGCCGCTGACGGTCGAGCATGTTCATGAAGTCGGTGTTGCCGCCGGTGTTGAGCTGGTAGGTCCGGCCGACATCGACGCCGCGTGCGCCAAACAGGCTGGAGAGTACGCGATGGACAATTGTCGCGCCGATCTGCGCCTTGATGTCGTCGCCAACAATCGGGATTCGCTTTTCGGCAAAACGGCGTTCCCAATGGGGGCGGCTGGCGATGAA
>JANLSP010000437.1:0-2694 GCA_031362485.1 Novosphingobium sp. | reverse complement strand
CTCGCGCTGCTCCAGCCGGGCGACACTTTCATGGGGCTCGATCTCAACGCGGGCGGGCATCTGACGCATGGCTCGCCGGTCAACATGAGCGGCAAGTGGTTCAACCCGGTGGCCTATACCGTGCGCCCCGATGATCACCTGATCGACATGGACGAGGTCGCCCGCATCGCGCGCGAAAGCAAACCCAAGCTGATCATTTGCGGCGCGACCGCCTATTCGCGCCACTGGGATTTCAAGCGTTTCCGCGAGATTGCCGACGAGGTGGGCGCCTATCTGCTCGCCGATATGAGCCACTTCTCGGGCCTGGTGGCCGGCGGTGTCCACCCCTCGCCCGTGCCCCATGCCCATGTCACCACCACGACGACCCACAAGAGCCTGCGCGGTCCGCGCTCGGGCATCATCCTCTCGAACGACGAGGCCATTGCCAAGAAGATCAACTCGGCGATTTTCCCCGGCCTGCAAGGCGGCCCGCTGATGCATATCATCGCCGGCAAGGCGGTCGCTTTCGCCGAAGCCCTCCAGCCCGAATTCAAGGCCTATGCCCGCGCCGTCGCCGAAAACGCCAAGGTACTGGCAGCGAGCCTGCAGGAACACGGCCTCGAAATCGTCTCGGGCGGAACCGACAACCATCTGATGCTGGTCGATCTTTCGGCCAAGGAGATTACCGGCAAGGCCACCGAAAAGGGCCTCGACCGCGCCTCGATAACTTGCAACAAGAACGGCATTCCGAACGACAAGCGCTCGCCGTTTGTTACCTCGGGCATCCGCCTTGGCACCCCGGCGGGCACGACGCGCGGCTTTGGCGTGGCCGAGTTCCGCACGATCGCCGGGCTGATCGCCGAAGTGGTCGAGGGCCTGCGCAAGAACGGCGAAGATGGCGACGCGCAAGTTGAGGCCTCGGTGGCCGCCCGCGTCGAGGAACTGTGTGCCCGCTTTCCGATCTACGAGGGGATGTAAGCCTTGCGCTGCCCCTTCTGCGCGCATGACGACAGCCAGGTCAAAGATTCGCGCCCGACCGAGGACAACACTGCGATCCGCCGCAGAAGGCAGTGCGAAAGCTGCGGTGCGCGCTTCACCACCTTTGAGCGGGTGCAATTGCGCGATATCATCGTGGTCAAAAGCGATGAGAGCCGCGAGACTTTCGACCGCGCCAAGATCGACCAATCGGTCGCGCTGGCCTGCCGCAAGCGCGGGATAACGCAGGAGCGGCTTGATCAGCTGGTCTCGGGCATCCAGCGGCAGATCGAGACTCTCGGCGAGGCGGAAGTGGCCTCCAAGGTGATCGGCGAGATGGTGATGGAAGGGCTGCGGCAACTGGATTCGGTTGCGTATATCCGCTTTGCATCGGTTTACCGGGACTTCGGCGAGGCCAAGGATTTTGAGGAATTTGCCTCAACGGTGCGGGATGTCGGCAAGGGGTAACTCACCTTTACCCCAACCCCGTTCCTCCCGAGCGAAGTCGAGGGACTATTTCGAGCGAAGCGAGAACGGGACAAGAGCCCAATGAAGCCCTTCTACACCTATATCCTCCAATGCGCCGACACCTCCTACTACGTCGGCCACACCGACGACCTCGACCTCGCGCTGGCTCAACACCGCGACGGCTCGCGCGACGAATATACCGCCAGGCGCCTGCCGGTCGAACTCGCCTGGTCCGCGCCCTTCACTGACCGCGATGCCGCCTTCGCCGCCGAGCGCCGCCTCAAAGGCTGGTCGCGCGCCAAGCACGAGGCGTTGATTGGCGGGGATGAGGGGCTGGCAATGCAATTGGCCAGCCGCGCGCCGGTTTCGCGGCTGACAGGCGCTCCAGACGCTTCGCCGGTGCCCCGGGAAAGCCAGCCGGTCATTGTCCTCGTGCGCCCCCAGCTTGGCGAGAATATCGGCAAGGCGGCGCGCGCCATGCTCAATTTCGGGCTGACCGAGATCCGCCTCGTCGCCCCGCGCGATGGCTGGCCCAATCCCAGCGCCGGCCCGGCAGCGGCAGGGGCCAACGTGGTGCTGCAACATGCCCAGGTGTTTGAAACGCTTGCCGAAGCGGTTGCCGATTGCGCGCATGTCTATGCCACGACAGTGCGCAAGCGCGGGGTGACCAAGCCGGTGCTGACCCCCGAACAGGCAGCGCAGGCGATCCACCAGGGGCCCGGCCGCTCGGCCATCGTCTTCGGCCCCGAACGCTCAGGGCTGGAAACCGAAGACGTCGCGCTGGCCCGCGCGATCATCACCGTGCCGATCAACCCCGAATTTGCCTCGCTCAACCTCGCCCAGGCGGTGATCCTGTGCGCCTACGAATGGTCGAAATTCCAGGATCTGGCGCAGCCGACGCTCGAGGACCTGCTGCCCCCTGCCCCGCAGGAGGAACTGGAGGGGATGATCGCGCAGCTCGACACCATGTTGCAAGAACGCGGCTACTTCCACCCGTCGGGCCGCTCCGCCGCCACCCGCCGCACCTTGCGCGGCGTGCTGACCAAGCCTGCGTGGAACCATCTCGAGCTGCGGACCTTTCGCGGGGTGCTGACCCACCTCAACCGGCAACCGCGCGGCGACTAGCGTTGCGCATCCCACTGTTCGAACTCGTAGGCGATCGAGCTCTCGACCAGCGCCTCCCATAAGGCCGCGATCCGGTCCGGCGGTGCGCCGAGACGCGCGGCCTCGACCCGGGCCGCCGCGATCACCGCCGCCTTGCGCGCTTCATCG
>JANLSP010000383.1:0-5771 GCA_031362485.1 Novosphingobium sp. | reverse complement strand
CCCTTGGTTTCCACCGAACCGAAATCGATCCGTGTGCCATAGGCTATCGCCGCGAGGATCGAGAGCTTGTGCGCGGCGTCAGTGCCCTCGACATCGAACGCGGGATCGGCTTCGGCATAGCCCTTGGCTTGAGCCTCGGCGAGCACGTCGGCAAAGGAGCGGCCAGTGTCTTCCATTGTCGAGAGGATATAATTGCAGGTGCCGTTGAGGATGCCATAGACCCGATCAAACTCATTGGCTGCCGCGCCTTCGCGCAAGCCCTTGATCACCGGGATGCCGCCGGCGACCGCTGCCTCGAACTTGAGCGCGACTTTTGCCGCCTCTGCCATTTCTGCCAGTTTCAGCCCGTGGTGGGCAATCATCGCCTTGTTGGCGGTGACCAGCGCCTTGCCCGCCTCGATCGTCGCTTTCGCGCAAGCCAGCGCGGATCCGTCCGAGCCGCCAACCAGCTCGACCACGACATCGACATCGGCGCGCTCGCCGAGGATGACCATGTCGTCTTCCCAGACATATGGCGATAGATCAACGCCGCGCTTCTTGCTGCGGTCTCGCGCGCTGACGGCGGTGATAACGATAGGCCGGCCGGCGCGGCGCGCGATCAGCGCGGCATTTGCCTCGATCAGCCGGATGACGCCGCCGCCGACGGTGCCAAGCCCGGCAAGGGCAATTCTGAGCGGCGAACGAAGCGGTTCTGGCATGATGCAACCTTTCGGTTGCGCGCCCTAGGCGAGCGGGGCGCTAAACGCCAGTCGTACGATTGAAGAACTTACCGACGCATCCGCTGGCAAGGCCCCAGCGACGCCATAACCAGACTGTAGTCAGCCTCCGCCTGCATTTTTTCCGCCGGGCTTTCAGACAGATTTGTACCCGGCGGCAGTGCGGGGGGCAAAAAGCAGGCGAGTCGATACCAGCGCAGGGTTTCGCGCGGTGGCCGGCTGCCGATGTCCAGCACTTCGGAGAAGCTCACGCCCCAGGCAGGCGCGGCGCCGACCCGGCGCACCACGCCAAGCGAGGCTGCGGAGCCATCGCGGGTGGCGAGGAAAACCTGCGTCTCGCCTTCACCCGCCAGATTGCCGGCAACCTGGATTGCTTCGCGCACGCCAGTCACCCGCGCCGGCGAATCGGGGGCCAGCAGCTCGGTCAGGATCGAGCGCAACTGCAATTCACTGGCCGCGTCCCACAGCACCTGCGCGTCGGGGGTCACCAGACGCAGTTCGCCCGGTCGTCCGGCGACCGGAGCGGCAAACAGCAGAACTTGCTGCTTGTTCAGCGCCGGCGGTTTGCCGCGCGCATCAAGTGGCAGGTCGACCAGATAGCGCAGCGATTCACCGACCACGGAATTTCCCGCCAGCAACGCGCCGGTTCGGGCCTCGGCATAAAAGCGACCCCAACCCGGTCGCGACTTCACGGCGTCCTGCGGTCCAAGGCGGATCAGTTTGCGGACCTGCGCGCGCAGCACGAGGGGAGCCGAATCGGCAAGGTCAGCAAAATCGGCATATGTCACCACTGGCCGGGGTGCTGGCTGAGGCGAAGCAGCCTGGCCAGGCGCGAAGACTGTCAGTGCCATCGCCAGACCCGCCGCACAGCATGCCCGCATCAAATGGCAGATCATCCGCAAACTCCTGTAATCATAGCCACCTCAACAGGCCGGCCAATTGCACGGCATCGCCACGAATTGCTAATCCAGCTTAACACATGTGAATTGGCAGTTAACTGGTTTAGGTTCCGATAAGGCGTTGCACGCCCCAGAATTCGTCGCTAAAGCCTGCCTTAGTTGGGGCAAAAAGATGAATCGCCCTTCAACGTTCGCCTTGCCGGGCGACGGGTCAGTTCGAAGCGGTTCGCGACAGTCGGCAAGCAGGGGGTTTAAGGGGGCCGGAAGAGCGCCGCGCGAGCGAGCTCCCCGGTGAGTGCGGATCTTTCGATCCGTTGTGTGTCGAAGTATGGAGTGGTGCGACTGAATGGCTTACGCTGACCAACAGATGAGCGGTAACCGGATTGCCGCATTTATCGTCGTTGCCATACTCCACATCATCCTTGGTTATGCCCTTGTTACCGGGTTGGCCTATGATGTGGTGAAGAAGGCTGTACAAAGAGTAACCACCGTCGATATCAAGGAGGAGGTCAAGAAGGAAGAACTTCCGCCTCCCAAGAAGCTTGATCTGCCGCCGCCGCCGCCGGCCATTGCGCCGCCGCCGAAGATGACGATTACCGCGCCGGTTCAGACGATCACGACTGTGACCGAAGCGCCGCCGCCGCCACCGGTTATTGTGCCGCCACCGCCTTCCGCTCCTCCGCCACCGCGGTTTTCGCCGACCAAGGCCACACCGCGTGGCAATCCCGGCAGCTGGGCGAATTCCAACGATTATCCCTCGCGCGCCTTGCGTGAAGAGCGTGAAGGGGTCACCCGGTTCCGCGTCACTGTCGGGGCAGACGGCAGGATTACCGGCTGCTCGGTTACTGGCTCCAGCGGTCACCCTGATCTTGACGAGGCGACTTGCTCGCTGGTTTCCCGTCGCGGCCGGTTCAATCCGGCGAAAGATGGCGAAGGTCAGCCGACCACGGACAGCTGGTCGAGCGCGGTTCGCTGGCAGATACCAAAGGATTGATTTTTCAACGCGGTTCCCCGGATTTCTCGGGTTCCGCCTTTATGTTAGCCACTGATTTTCTTGAGAGGACCTCCGCATGCATATCGTCGATCTCCTTCAGGCCGTAGCCGCCGCTCCGGCCGCGCCGCAGAACAAGTTTGGTTTCATGGAAGCCCTCGAGCAGGGCGGTTTCATTGCCTATGCCACGGTCAGCATCCTGGGCATCATGTCGTTTGGTTCGTTCTATATCCTGATTACCAAGTGGATCGAACAGTCGAAAATCATGCGTCAGGGCCGCGACATCAGGGCCAGCTTCTGGCGGGCACCCAGCCTCAAGGATGGCGCTGCCAAGCTCGATAAGAACAGCGCATGGCGTCAGGTCGTCGATGACGGCTTGGCGGCTGAAGAGCAGCACGGCAAGATGGTCGATGCCACCGATGCCCACGAGTGGCTGGTCGGCTCGCTGCAGCGGTCGGAAGATTCGATCAATGCACGCCTCGCTTCGGGGCTGCCGTTCCTCGCAACCGTCGGCGCAACCTCGCCGTTCGTCGGACTGTTCGGCACCGTGGTCGGTATTTATCGCGCGCTGATCGCTATCGGCATCTCGGGTTCGGCATCGATCGACAAGGTCGCAGGTCCCGTCGGTGAGGCGCTGATCATGACCGCGCTCGGCCTGCTCGTCGCGGTGCCTGCGGTGCTCGCTTATAACTACCTCCAGGCGCGCAACAAGCGCATCGCCGAACAACTGCAGGGCTTTGCCACTGACATTCTGGCGAACATCAACTCGAAGGGTGCCGTGCGGCCCGCTACGGCTGCGCCAGCTGCCAGGCCCGCTGCCGCACCGGCCAAGGCCTGAGTTCGACGGATGGCGGCGCGCTGACCGGTTAGGTCGGCCGCCGTCAGTTTAGGGATAGGATGGCAGGCTGCTGCATGCGAGCCTGCCTTTCCAGCCCGGGTAGCTTGCAAGAATAGGATGTAGTTATGGCAATTTCGGCAGGTGGTGGGGATGAGACCCCGATGTCCGAAATCAACACCACTCCGCTCGTGGACGTGATGCTGGTGTTGCTGATCATCTTCCTGATCGCGGTTCCGATCGCGATCCAGTCGATTGAGAAGCTCAAGATACCGATCCTTTATTCCGTGGAATCGAAGGACAAGGTCGAAAACCTGCTGCTCAGCGTGAGCACCACCGATGGTGCAGGGCGCAGCCCGAGTGAACCGGGTTATGAGGGCCCGTCGCGCTACGGTGAGTGCCGTATCTACTTCAACAATGTCACGGCAGTGAATTCCGAAGAAATGCGCGACATGGCGTTCAAGCGGCTTGATGCCATCGTCAAGCGCGCGGGCGGCCCCGAGGCGCTCAAAAACAATCCGGAGAAAGTGCCGCAAGTGCATATCCGCGCCGATGTCAACGCGCCCTGGCGCTGCATTGCTGGTGCGATCTACAATTCGCAGATATCGGGCTACCCGACCGTGGGCTTTCTCTCAAATCCGGTCGACCCCAACGCGCCCTGATCGAAATGCTTTCCTGCCGGTCGCCACTGCGCGTCCGGTCAACAATTTAGGAGTACCCTTCCATGTCAATGTCAGGCGGCAAGGACGATGGCTCGCCGATGATGGAAATGAACACGACGCCGCTTATCGACGTCATGCTCGTCCTGCTCATCATGTTCATCATCACCATTCCGGTTGCCACGCATTCGGTCGATATCGATCTGCCGGTGCCTAACCCCAACGATCCGCCGCCGCCGCCGGTCAAGCCGACGGTCAACAAGCTGACCTTGTCGCGCGATGGGCTGGTGATGTGGAACGGAACGGTGATAAATGGCGGGCAGCTTGTCCAGAATTTGCAGACCACCCGAACGATGACTCCCGAGCCGGAACTGCAGTTTCAGCCCGATGCTGAAGCAAGCTATGACCTGTCGTCGAAGGTGCTCAGCTTCATCAAGGCGTCAAAGGTCACCAAATTCGGCTTTGTCGGCAACGAAGCTTTTTCGGAATTCACAAAATCGCCGAGTGCGCCGCCTGCCAAATAGGCGGACATTTTCGGTTTGAAATGTGCAAGGGGCGGAGCGATCCGCCCCTTTTTGCATTGCGCCAGGGCCTATGATTCCGGCCGCATCGCTGCCGAAGCCAGGCTTTCCGCCTCGATTAGTAGTTCATCATCGGCCATGCCTGCAGGGAGGCTTTCGCGTCCGATCATCGACAGGACCGGGACAGCCAGCGGACTGACCCGCCCAAGCCGGACATGATCAACATCCTTCGCTGCCCGGTCAAGCACATCGGCGACCCGGGCAATATCTGTCAGCCGCGAACGGGCATCGGCCCAGGCAGCCTGCATCAGCAAATGCTCGGGCTCGTGCTTTTGCAGCACATCGAAAATCAGATCGGTCGAGAAAGTCACCTGACGGCCGCTTTTGCGCTTGCCCGGATGCTGCCGCTCGACCAGCCCGGCGATCACCGCGGTTTCGCGAAAGGCCCGGCGCAGCAGATAGCTTTGCTGCACCCAGTCGGTGAATTCGTGCGCCAGATTGTCGGGCGAGAGCAGCGCGGCGGGATCGTCCACCGGCTTCAGCCCCCAGACCGCCAGAGCATAGTCGTTGGCGATGAAACCCAGTGGCGCTAGCCCCTGATGTTCCATGCGCCGGGTTATGAGCATGCCCAGCGACTGGTGCGCGTTCCAGCCTTCGAACGGATAGAAGGCGGTGTAGTGCAGCTGGGCATGTGGGAAGCTCTCGACCAGCAGGCGTCCCGGGCCGGGCAAATGCGAGCGCCAGGCCTGCATTTCCAGCCATTCGCGCACCTCATCGGGAAACCGGCCCCAGCCGGCCCGGTCAGCGAGCATTGCCTGAACCCGCGCGGCAAGATGCGTGGTCAACGGCATGCGCGCACCCATATAGCTGGGTATGGTCGCCGATCGTTTCGCGGCCCGGACAATCAGCGCCGAATCGCGCATCGACTCAAGCTCAAGGTCCAACCCGGCAAACCGGAAGGTGTCTCCCGGTGAGAGCCCCGCGCCGAAATTTTCCTCCACCCGTCCCAGCGCCCGGCCATTCCCAAAGCGCACTTCAAGCATCTCGGCATCGACGATAATACCGGCATTCAGTCGGTGCTGATTGGCGCGGTCAGGATGGGCAAGCCGCCAGGTGCCGTCGCGATCGCGCACGATCCTGCGGAAGCGAT
>JANLSP010000377.1:0-3287 GCA_031362485.1 Novosphingobium sp. | reverse complement strand
CGGTGATCGCCGGCTGCGGCAGCAACGATACGAAGAACGCGCTGCTGCACATGAATTTTTCGAAGAAATCAGGCGCGGCCGCTGCCCTCGTGGTTGCGCCCTA
The DNA here is from genome assembly GCA_031362485.1 of Novosphingobium sp. GTDB lineage: Bacteria > Pseudomonadota > Alphaproteobacteria > Sphingomonadales > Sphingomonadaceae > Novosphingobium. Next base: position 3,184 of record JANLSP010000377.1, on the reverse strand, counting down.
TTACAACCGGCCGAGCCAGGCCGGGCTGATCGCGCATTTCAGCCATCTGGCGGAAAACAATGATCTGCCGATCGTGCTCTACAATGTGCCCGGCCGCACCGTGACTGACCTCAAGCCCGAGACGGTCTGCGAGCTGGCCAACCGCTTCCCGGGCCAGATAATCGGCATCAAGGATGCCAGCGGCGATCTTTCCCGCATCGCCGATCACCGCATGGGCATCGAGGGCCCGTTCTGCCAGATGTCGGGCGATGACGACACCGCGCTGCCGCATTTCGCGGCCGGCGGGGTGGGCTGCATTTCGGTCACCGCCAACGTCGCGCCGCGCCTGTGCGCAGAATTCCAGGCGGCGCTGGCGGCGGGAGATTTTGCGAAAGCCCGCGCGCTCAACGATGCGCTCTATCCTCTGCACTATGCCATGTTCGAGGATGCCTCGCCCGGCCCGTGCAAGTATGCGCTGAGCCAGGTGCAAAGCTGGATGGCCGACGAATTGCGCCTGCCGATGGTGGCATGCAATGCCGAGGCGCGTGCGGCGGTCGATGCGGCGCTCAAGGGGGCTGGGTTGGTTTAGCGTTCGGCTACACCATTGCTCTCGAACAATAGATCAGGACATGGAAATATGGCCGGCGACTGGACAAATCAGGCAGACATCACCAGCCCTCGGGTGCTGCGTGCGATTGCCTATGGCGACACGATGGCGCGGATCGTCAACGGCAGCGGCGAGACTTTCGATGCGGTTGCCGCGCTGGTCGATCCTGATCGGTTCGTGCGGCGCGGCAACGAACGCGACCAGCCGATGGACTGGCCCGCCTATCGCGCCATGCTCGAGCAATGGAATGGCGGCAGCGGGAAATACGAGAAGCACTTCCACCGCGCGACCGAGGCAGGCGAGGTCGTCTATCTCGATCTCGACGAATTCAACACCGCAAATGATGGCTCGGTGAGTTCGCTTCGCTCGATCTCGATTTATGAGTTCGGCGCGGACGACCGCATCATCGCGGTCGATGTGTGCATGGGGTTTCACAAGCGCTGACACGCCAAACCATGCCTGCGCTGCGGCAAATGCCGCAAAGCCAGCGATTGCGGGCCATTCTCCCGTTTGCTTTTGCCGCGATGGTCCCTACATGCCAAGCCCATGGCCCGCCCGACCCACGCCGCGTTCGACAAGCAGAAAATCGTCGCCGAGAACCGGCGCGCGAGGTTCGACTATTTCATCGAAAGCACTGTCGAGGCCGGGATCATGCTGACCGGAACCGAGGTCAAGAGCCTGCGCTTCGGCGAGGGTTCGATCGCGGAGAGTTATGCCGAGGTCAAAGGGGGCGAGGTCTGGCTGGTCAATTCCAACGTGCCCGAATTCAGCCACGGCAACCGCCACAACCACGAGCCCAAGCGGCCGCGCAAGCTGTTGCTTAAGGAGCGCGAGATCGCCAAGTTCCACGGCCTGGTCGAGCGCAAGGGCATGACCCTGGTGCCGCTGTCGATCTATTTCAACAGCCGGGGCCGCGCCAAAGTTGAGCTTGCACTGGCCAAAGGCAAGAATACGGCGGACAAGCGCCAGACTGTCAAGGAACGCGACTGGAAGCGCGAGCAGGGCCGTATTATGCGCGAGCATTCATGAGCAATTCCGCTGCCAATCCGCTGTCGCGCATGATCGACTGGTGCGCGCGCCGCATGCCGACGCACGCCCAGCTCGAGGGCAATCGCTATATCCCCAAAAGCGCGCTGCGCAGCGAGTTGTGGCGCTTCACCCGCCGCTCGGTGCCGCGCGGGGTGGCACTGGGGATTGTTGTCGGCATTCTCGTGCCCTTCGCGCAAACGATCTTTGCCGCGATTCTGGCGATGCCGGTGCGCGCCAATGTGCCGCTTGCCGCCTTGATGACGTTCCTCACCAATCCGTTCACCACGCCGCTGCTCTGGGCCTTTTCCTATCAGCTCGGCAAATGGATGCTGCGCGCCGATCCGGCGATGGTGATGGGGCCTTATGATGCCCTGATGCAGGTGCATGACTTCTGGAGCGGGCTCCACTGGATCACCGATGAAGGCAAATATCTGGTCTTCGGGCTCTGTGTCGTCGCGGCGGTGACCGGGGCCATCGGCTATCTGGTGTCGGGCTATATCTGGCGCACCACCGTCCTGCGCCGCCGCCGCCGCCGGCACGGGGAATAGAGCGGGTGCCCGCTGCTGCCAGTCCGCGCGACAAGGGCCAGCATGGTGCGGGCGACTGGCTGCTGATTGGCGCAGCGCTGGCGGGCAGCCTCGCGATTATCTGGTTTGCGATCGGCGAGCCCTTGGTGACGATTGGCTTCGCATCTGGCGTGCTGGGGCTGGGCGCCGTGATCTGGTGGCTGGCCCGGCCGCGCGAAGCAGAAACGCTCGAGCAGTTTGCCATGCCCGACTGGTCGGTGACGGTCGCCGCGATTGAACGCGATGACTGTGCCATCGCCATTACCGACCGTGCGGGCCGGCTGGTCTGTGCCAATGCCATTTACGATGTCTGGTTTGGCTCAGGGCATGCGCCGCCCCGCCTGCCGGTGGACGAGGCCTCGCTTGAACAGCTGGCCCGCGCCGCGCGGGACGGCTGGCGCGATGGCGAGGGCCAGGCCGATCTGCTTGAAGGCGGGGCCGGGAGCGGCGGCGGACGCTGGCGGGCCAGGGCCTTGCGCAGCGGCCGCGGCGAGGACTTTCTGGTCTGGCAGTTCACGCCGGTGGAACAAGCCGAACCAATGGCCGATCTGGCGGGCTATCTGGACGGCAAATTGGGCCGCGCGCTCTCGCTGGCGGGCTTTGCTGCTGCAATAGTCGAGCCTTCGGGCGCAATCCGCGCAGCCAGTGCTGGCTTTGCCGCGCGCGCCACCGGCGATCCGCTGGCGGTGGTGGCAGGCCGGGACTTCGCCTCCTACTTGCGCCAGGGCGAGGGCGACCGCTTCACCTGGGCGCGCGAAGGACGCGAGGGCGGGATGCTGACGCTATACTACCTGCCACTGACCGATCCCGATGTGCCAAGCGAACCTGATCCGCAGGCAACATCCTCGCTGATTCTGGTGACCGATGCCGGCGCCGGGCTGGGCGGCGGCAGCAGCGATGGTTCCGCTGCCGCGCCGCATCTGGAATCGCTGCTGGCCCAGCTGCCGCTTGGCCTCGCCATGGCCGACCGCGACGGGCGGCTGCTGTTTGCCAATGCGGCATT
>JANLSP010000350.1:0-9719 GCA_031362485.1 Novosphingobium sp. | reverse complement strand
AGATGAATTCGCCCTTGTCCATCAGCAGGTTGAAGTCATCGACCACCTTGAGCGGACCCTTGGGCGTGGGATAGACTTTGTCGAGCTTGTAGAATTCGAGGAAGCGCCGTTCTGTGCCGCCCTTGGCCGCATCTCGATAAGCCTGGGGAGGAGGCGCAAGATCGAGCGGGATGACATTCGGCAGATTGCCGAAATCATCGGCTTTGCGCGATTGCCCCGACACCAGCGAGCCCAAATAAGCGACGATTTCGCCGCGAAGCGACTGAAACGCCTGGCTGTCGTTTACCGCTTCGCGGTCGCGCGGGCGCGGCAGAGCGACATCGAAAATGCGGCCGATGGTTGCGGCGGGAGCAGGCGTGAGCACTGCAACCCGGTCAGCCAGCAGCAGCGCCTCATCGACATCGTTGGTAACGAGGATGATGGTGCGGCCTTCGTGCGCGCGGATGCGCTCGATCTCGTCCTGCAGCTTCGCCCGCGTCAGCGCGTCGAGCGCGGAGAGCGGCTCGTCGAGCAGCAGGATTTCCGGCTCCATCGCCAAAGCCCGCGCCACGGCAACGCGCTGGCGCATGCCGCCCGAAAGCTGCGCGGGCTTGCGATCCATCGCATGGCCGAGCCCGACCAGTTCGACTTTCTGTTTGACCAGCGCGGCCCGCTCGGCTGCGCTGCGATCCTTGTGCACCGCATCGACCGCGAGCGCCACATTGGCTTCGACCGACAGCCAGGGGAACAGGGAATAGGACTGGAACACCAGTCCCCGATCCTTGTCCGGGCCGTCGATCGGCTTGCCGCGCAGCAGGATTTCGCCCGCGTCGGCTTCGACCAGCCCGGCAATCGCCGAGATCAGCGTGGTTTTGCCCGCGCCGGAGAAGCCGAGGATTGCGACGAATTCGCCTTCCTCGACATCAAGATCGATGCCGCCAAGCACTTCGCTGATCCCGGCGGTGCCGGAATAGCGCTTGGTGACGCCTTTGAGGGAGAGGATCGTTGTCATATCAGAATGTCCGGTTGCGGCTGACGAAGGACTGGAGCGCCATCATCACCTTGTCGAGCGCGACGCCGATCAGGCCGATGACCACCACCGCCACCATGATCCGCGCCAGCGACTTGTCGTTGCCGTTCTGGAATTCGTCCCAGACGAACTTGCCCAGGCCCGGGTTCTGCGCGAGCATTTCCGCCGCAATCAGCACCATCCAGCCCACACCGAGCGACAGGCGCATGCCGGTGAAAATGTAGGGGAGCGAGCTCGGCAGCACCAGTTTGGTCAGCCGGGCGAACCAGCCGAGCCTGAGCACCCGGCCGACATTGATCAGGTCCTTGTCAATCGAAGCGGTGCCGATGGCGGTGTTGATCAGCGTTGGCCACAGCGAGCACAGCATCACCACCACGGCAGAGATGACGAAGCTCTTGGCCATCGTCGGATCGTCGCTGGTGATCGAGGCTGAGACGACCATGGTGACGATCGGCAGCCAGGCGAGCGGCGAGACCGGGCGCATCACCTGCACAATCGGGTTGATCGCCGCATTGAAGCGCTTCGACATGCCCGCCAACAGCCCCAGCGGCACGGCGACGACGCTGGCGAGGACAAAACCCATCGCCACGGTCTGGAGCGAAGTGAATATCTGGTCGATGAAAGTCGGCGGACCGGTGTAGCTGGATCCCGCCGCCACGGCTTCGGCGGCGGCGTCGCGCGCCGCGCTGTATTCGACCATCAATTCCTTGAAGGCCGCCCAGACATCGCCTGGACCTGGCAGTGCGCCGAGCGAGGTTTGCACCATCGGCGCGAGCAGCGCCCACAAGATGAGAAAAACGATGATGCCGGTCGCCGGCGGCCACATGGCATCCCAAAGCGCCGGGCCAGACGGCAGCTTTATGCTCGCAAGCCATGAGGGCAGCCCTGGTGCGGGCTTCGCCGCACCAAGACCTTCTGCCACATCTTCGGGGGGATCGACATGCTGGTCCATGGCGAAATCGTCTTTCCTTGAAGTGACGGCATTCATATCGCGATCCTCGAGCTGTCGCCCATGTTTAAGGACTTAGGAGGCTTACTTGACGCCAGCGGGCGTGACGGACTGGCCATCCTTGAGGCCGATGGCGAAGCTGGCGGCATAGGCAGCTGGCGCCTTGGCGTTGAACGCCACACCGTCGATTGCCTTGCGGGTATAGATGCGGAAGCCATCGCCCTTGGGGAATGTGTCAGCGGGCACTTTGCCATCGGCGACCAGCGAAGCCGCGGCGGCATCATAGATGTCGGTGCGGTAGCTCGCCTTGGCGGTGTCGAGATACCACTGATCGGGCTTGGCCTCGGCAATCTGACCCCAGCGGCGCATTTGCGTCAGGAACCAGATAGCATCGGAATAGAAGGGATAAGACGCCTGCTGATCGAAAAACAGGTTGAACTCCGGCGTATCGCGCGTGTCGCCTTCGCCGAAAGTGAACTTGCCAGTCATTGAAGCCATCAGCACCTTTTCGTCTGCACCCACGTATTTCGGGCTGGCGAGCAGCTTCACCGCCTCGGGGCGGTTCTTGCCGCCCTCGGTATCGAGCCACATCGAGGCGCGGATCAGTGCACGCACAATGGCCTGGGTGGTCTTGGGGTTCTTGGTGGCGAAATCGGCAGTCAGGCCGAACACCTTGTCGCCGGTGGTGCCGGCGATATCGGGATCGACGATAATCGGCACGCCGATCTTCTTGGCAACCGAAGCCTGGTTCCACGGCTCACCGACCGAATAGCCGTTGATCGTGCCGGCTTCCATGGTCGCAGGCATCTGCGGCGGCGGGGTGACCGAAAGCTGCACTTCCGCCCCGGTGGTGCCGGCAGTGTCGCCGGGGAGATAGTAACCCGGATTGATCCCGCCAGCCGCCAGCCAGTAGCGCAGCACATAGTTGTGGGTGGAGACCGGGAACACCATCGCCATCTTGAACGGCTTGCCCGCGGCATTGTCCGCCGCGATCACCGGCTTGAGCACTGCTGCCGAAACCGGATGGATCACTTTGCCATCAGCACCCTTGGGCAGGTTGGGCGCGATTGCGCTATAAACACGGTTCGACAGGGTGACGCCCTTGCCGTTGATATCGAGCGAGAAAGGCGTGATCAGCGCCACCTTGGCGCCGATGCCGGCGTTGGCCGCGAGCACCTGGCCCGCAAGCATGTGCGCACCATTGAGCTGTCCGCCGGTCACCCCGTCGAGCAGCACTTTCCAGTTGGCCTGCGGCTCGAGCGTGACGTTGAGGCCTTCCTCGGCGAAAAAGCCCTTTTCCTTGGCGACCACCAGCGGGGCGATGTCGGTCAGCTTGATGAAGCCAAGCTTGAGATTGGATTGCTCGATGCCCTTTTCAGCGGCGATCTTGGCAATCTCGCCAGTGCCGGCCGGGGGAGCCTCGCTCTTGCCGCATCCCACCAAAGCTGCACCGAGCAGCAATACGGCCATAAAACCCCGCCTGTCTAACCGGACCATGCTCATTGCGTGTCTTCCCTGTATCGGCGCGAACAACGCAAAAATGCCGCCTCGACTTGGCCCCGGTGGGGGTCAGATCGGGCGGCTCCGTTGCCACGCAATGTAACTGTGCGGCAGAGCGGATATCTGCGACCCAACGCTGGGTTGCTCCATCTCTGCCGTGAACGAGACTAAGCGATTCGCATGCCCAGCGTAAAGCACTTTTTTGCAGTGCAGCAAAAAGATCCGCTCACGTCTGCGCCGCAAGGTATCCGGGAAGGTCAGACGGGTCGAACATCCGTCCATCGAAGAATCGATTATTTGTCAGAGTGATACTGCCCTTCTGCGTGCCCACAGCGGTGGGCAACTCGAGGCTTCCTTCGACCTTGGAGCTCGCCCCCGGGAGGGGCTCCCTGGTGCCGATTAGTGCACTGCGGTAGACGTCCGGTCGGAAAACGCGGGCCGCCCTGACTGCATCTGCAGGGTCAAAATTCATCCCGTCCCAGCGCACCATCTGGGTGTAGAGCCACTCGGCCTGGCTGATCCACGGGAAGTTCGCGGCCTCGCGGTACTGGAACATGAAGTCCGGATAGTGGACCACCTCGCCGCCACGGGCGAGCAGCAGCCTGTCTGAAATTGCCCGGCGGATCAGCACCGGGTCGCCGTCGAGATATTCGCTTCGCGCCAGAATTGCCGCATTCGCATCCCAGTTTGCGGGATCGATAAAATGTTTGCCAGCCCTTACCAGTGCGCGGATCAGCGCCTCGAGAGCGTCGCGTTTTTCTTCCAGCACAGTCTCGCGCAAGGCCAGCACCTTTTCTACGCCGCGGCGCCATATCTGCGCGGTCGCCAGCACGATCTCGCCAACGCCGCGCTCCACCGCAACGCTGTTCCACGGCTCGCCGACGCAAATTGCATCGACTTCGCCTTGCTCCAGCGCATCAGCGCAGAACGGCGGGGCGACCGTTGTAATCTCGACGTCGCGGTCCGGCCTGATGCCGCTCGCCGCCAGCCAATAGCGCAGCATGTAGTTATGGCTCGAATAGCGATGAACCACGCCAAAGCGTATCGGATGTCCTGCCGCCAGCCGTTCCTGCGCCACCGCTTTCAGAGCGGCGCCAACTTGCGCCGGATCACCCAGCCGACCGCTTATACCGACCCGCGCAGCCAGATCGGGGCGCATGGTCACGGCGTTGCCGTTGAGGCCCAGCACGAAAGGCACCGACAGCGGCTGGGCTGGCCGACCGCGTCCGAGGGTGACCGCGAGGGCAAGCGGGGCGACCAGATGCGCGGCGTCGCTGTGGCCATACAGCAGGCGGTCCAGCACGGTTGCCCAGCTCATATCTTTGACCAGCCGCAGGCCGAGGCCTTCTTCCTCGGCAAAGCCATGCTCGCGCGCCAGAATCGGCAGGCAGGCATCAACCAGTGGCAGGAATCCGATGGTGAGTTCCATGGCCATCATTTCCCCCCCAGCAGCTGGTGCGCGGTGATTACAGCCTCGGCAATGTCTGCGATGCGGCGGCCCTGGCTCATCGCGGTGCGGCGCATCTCGCCATAGGCTTCGTGTTCGGGCAAGCCGCGGCTGTCCATCAGGATGCGCTTGGCCCGGTCGATGGAGTCGCGCTCTGCCAGCTTACCTTTGGCTTCGGCGAGATCGGCCTGAAGCCGCGAAAATGCATTGAACCGCCGCACCGCCAGATCGAGCAGCGGGCGGATGCGGTGGGCGGAAAGGCCGTCGACGACATAGGCAGAAACGCCTGCATCAATCGAAGCTGCGATCGATTCCTCGTCCGACTCGTCCACGAACATGGCAATCGGCCGGGCCACCGCGCGGCTGACGGTGAAGTATTCCTCAAGCACGTCGCGTGAGGGATTCCCGAGGTCCATCAAGATGATGTCCGGCGCGATCTCGCCGATCCGTGCGACCAGTCCGCGCCGCTCGGAGACGACAAAAATCTCGCAATCATCCAGCGCGGCGATCCCTTCATGGATCACGGCCGCGCGGCTGGCGCTTTCATCGACGATGGCAATCCGCATTGCGTCATTGTGCAGTGCAACATCATCGGTTGGCAATGGTTGATTTGACATGGAAGCCTGGAGCACAACTGCACCGTCCATCCCCCCGTCGCACGAACTGCTTGCGCTCCCAGTCTGAGCTGCGGCATGGTTGGCCCTGATTGGACATGCAGGAGCCAGTCCCAATGATGGTCAATTCGGTACTTGGTCCGCTGGCAATCAACGATCTGGGCAGGACCCTGATGCACGAACATGTCCTGATCGGATTTCCCGGTTGGTTCATGGATGCGCGCCAGCCGCCGTTCCGGCGCAAGGAGGCGATGAGCCGGGTTGTCGAGGCCTTCCAGGGCCTCCACGACCATGGCGTCAGGACTATTGTCGATCCCTGTCCCAGCGATCTGGGCCGCGATGTCGAATTTATTGCCGAGGTATCGCAGGCGAGCGGGATCAACCTGATCTGCGCTACCGGTGCCTATACCGAACTGATGGGCATTCCTTTCACTTATGCCGCGATGTCCCAGAATCAGATTGCCGAATCGTTTGTCGCCGAGATTGAAAGGGGCGTGGCAGACACGGGTATCAAATGCGGGATCATCAAGGTCGCAACCGGTGAAGGCAAGGTCAGCGACTATGAAAGGAAAATCCTGGCTGCAGCCGCCGAGGCGGCGCAGGTAACGGGCACGCCTATCCTGTCGCACACAGAACGCAGCAGTTGCGGCCATGAGCAGATCGACATCGTCACCGGAGAAGGACTGGATGCTGCGCAGCTTCTGGTCGGACATTGCTGCGGAGCTGACAACCCGGGCTATCAGCAATCGCTTGCAAAGCGCGGTGCCTATGTCGGCTTCGACCGGTTCGGCGCGGAACTCGAAATCGCAGACGAGGTCCGCATGCGGAACCTCAAGGCGATGCTGGACGTTGGCCAACTCGAGCGGGTCATGGTTTCGCACGATTCGGTCAACTGCTGGATGGGCAGCCCGGGCCCGATGAGCGAGGCCGAGTTGCGCGCTGCCATGCCAAACTGGAATGTCACTCATATCTTTGAAAACATATTCCCCGCGCTTGAAGGCATGGGCGTCGCGCGCGCAGATCTTGATCGTATTGTGATAGATAACCCCAGGCGATATTTCGAAGCTGCCAAATCATTGGCATGGCAGGTTTGAGGGTGGAACGCCCGGTCTTCGCGTTGTTTGCGGGGTCATCATGCTGCCGGTCACGAAGTGCGCGCAGGATTGGCCTGCCAACATCCGGGTTGCCGCAGCCTCCGCGATCTTGTGTTGTGACTCGTTTCAGGCTTCCGTTTGGGCAGCCAGGTGAGTCTGCTGCACGAACGAGCGAAAGCTAATGCGCAAACTTTTCTCCGGCGGCGATTTCTTCGAGGCACCGCGTTGGCATGATGGCTGCTGGTGGGTTTCCGACATTTTCGGCGGGCGGGTATTCCGCGTCTCTGCCGGAGGCGAGGGAAAGGTCGTGGCATTGGTCCCTGAGTGGCCCAACGGGCTTGGCTTCCTGCCGAACGGCGATCTTCTGATTGCATCATTGCGCGACCGGCAGCTGTTGCGGCTGGACCGGTCCGGGCACCTGCATACGCATGCCGATCTTTCAAAGCTTTCACCCTATTGGCTCAACGACATGCTGGTCGACAGTCTGGGCCGGGCCTGGGTAGGCAATCTTGGCGCCGATCTGATGGCCGGCGGCGACCCGCGGCCGACCAGCCTGTGCCGGATCGACCCTGACGGGAGTGGCGTGGTCGTGGCCGACGATCTGCTGTTTCCCAACGGCATGGCCCTGGCCCGCGATGGACGCACGCTGGTGGTCGGCGAGAGCATGGGTAACCGGATGAGTGCTTTCACGATTGCCAAGGACGGCTCACTGGGCGAACGCCGCGTCTGGGCTGAGTTTGGGCCGGTGCCGCCGCGGGAACAATGGACCATGGCGACGCTGCACGACATGGATCTCTCACCCGATGGCTGCGCAATCGACGCCGAGGACTGCATCTGGGTCGCCGATCCCGGCAACCGGCGCGTCTGCCGCGTAGCAAGGGGCGGACGGATCCTGCAGGAATTGCGTTTGCCGGGGGGCGAGCGCATCTATGCTTGCGGCCTGGGCGGGCCAGACCTGCGCACCCTGGTGATTTGCGCCGCGCCAAGCAGCGAAGTCGAGCGGCTCCAGGGCGCAGGGCTGGGCGTGCTCTACGAGGTTACAGTCGAGGTTCCCGCGCCATGACAGCCGGGATGCGATGGCGAAAGGGGCGTGGATGAAGATCACCAAACTGAGCAAACGCCTGGGCGCCGAGGTTAACGGGATCGACCTCAGGCAGGAGCTGGACACCGCAGCGAGTGCCGCCATTCTGGCAGCCTTCCACGAGCATTCCGTCCTGTTCTTCACCGGGCAAGCGAAGCTTTCGGCCCAACAGCACTTGAGACTGGCACAGTCCTTTGGCGAAACCGAGCCCGACGATTTCCAGACCTTGAAGTCCGAGCATCCCGAAGTCATGGTGCTCGACCAGATCAATCCGAGGGGCCAGGGCGCTGACCGCTGGCACGCCGACAACACCTATCGTCAAGAGCCGCCCGAGGCGATACTCATCCAGGCGCACCAGACCGCCGAGCATGGCGGCGACACCTGCTTTGCCAGCATGACTGTCGCCTGGGAGCTCTTATCACCGCCTCTGCAACGCTTGTTTGAGGGCTTGAATGCGGTGCATTCGACCGGGCCACTGCTCGAGCGGACCCGCAATTCCGGGCTCTACGAATTTCCCGAAACGGTCGCCAATGCGCCGCCGATGAGCCACCCGATCGCCGCCATTCACCCGGTGACGGGGCGCAGATATCTCAACGTCAATTCGCAGTGGGTCACGCATATTGAGGGGCTTGAAGAGGCTGAGAGCGATGCTCTGCTGCGCTTTCTGTTCGAGCACCAGAAGAGCCCCGAAGGGCAAATCCGCCACCGCTGGCGCGAAGGGGATCTGGCATTCTGGGACAATCGCTGCCTGCTGCATTATGCGGTTGCCGATTATGACACGCGCAGGGTGATGCAGCGTGTGGTGCTGAAGAAAATCAGTGCGTCGGTGAGAGCTGCGGCCTGACTTACAAGCCTTGCGGCACAGTGCGAGAAACCCCACCAGTCTCTGTGCGCTATGGGAGAGCGATATGCAAAAAGCGATCGACAGAACTGAAGAGTTCGACGCCAAACAGGACAGTCCGATTGTCTATTACCACGGACGCAAGACCGTGACGACGCAGAGCAGCGTGCTGGTCAGCTCGTCCCCCTTCCTCAACGACGGCCGCCTGCGCGAATGGGTTGCGACCGAAAGCCTGCGGCGAAACGGCGACGATTATCCGCTGCTCTTCGGGATTCCCTCGATGGTCGAGGCGGTTGAGCAGGGCCGCGATGAGGAGACGGTCGCGGCGATGATCGCGGCGGAGCGACGCAGGAACGCAGCGCTTGACGCTTGGTTTGGCGAGCGCTTCATCTCATCCTATTCGCTCGCCGACCTGGCCGCGAACCCGGTGGGATCGATCGGCAGGCTACTGTTCGAACATATGGATGCGCTCGGGCTTGAGCCGGAATTGACGCCGCAGCGCATGGTTGACCCGAACTGGGCGCCGCAAAGCGACATCGAATTCTTCACCCTGCGCTTCAACCAGATCCACGATTTCAACCACATCCTGGGCGAAGTGGGCTTCGATGTGCTGGCCGAAATCTGGCCTACCGGATTAATGACCGGCAACATCTTCACCCATGTCAGCGCCGAGCTTGCCGGCGAACTGCTCCGGCTCAACACGCTGACCACCTTCCCCTGGTTCATCCGCGCTATGCTCAACTATCCCGAGGTCTGGCCGACGATCTGGCGCAATATGAGCGAGGGATACCGCGTCGGGCAGCAGTCAGACCCGCTGTTTACGGTGCGCTTTGAAGATATCCTGCATCTCAGCCCCGCCGAGGCGCGCGATGCCATCGGCATGCGCGGCGTCGCAGGTCCGATGAGCAGCCATGACGCGTCGCTAATCTTCGGCCAAGGCAGGACGATTCTTTAGAATTTGTCCAGCCGCTGCTTTTGAAAAGGAATAGTCCGATATGCTGACCAAAGAGCAAAACGAGTTGCTGACCCGGGTCGAGGGCGATGCGCCGATGGGGCGGCTGATGCGCGAGAACTATTGGTTCCCCTTCGCGCTGGCTTCGCAGCTCGTGCCCGGCGATGCGCCCTTCATGGTACGGCTGCTGGGCCGCAACTATATCGCCCTGCGCGCTCCGGATGGCCGGTTG
>JANLSP010000300.1:0-3192 GCA_031362485.1 Novosphingobium sp. | reverse complement strand
CTCCGTGCGGCTCGATGGGCTGGCGAAAGACAGCGATCTCAGCAAATATGTTCTTTGAATGTTCCAGAGCCTTGGCTAGAATGCCGGGGAAGGGAGATTCGCGATGGAACATGACGGCGGATGCCACTGCGGGGCAGTGCGTTACCGGGTGAGCGGCGAGCCGGAGCATGTGGCGCTGTGTCACTGCCGCGACTGCCGCAAGGCAAGCGGCGCGCCAATGGTCGCCTGGGCGGCGTTTGGCGAGGGTGATTTCGCCGTGACCAAAGGCGAGGCAAGGACCCGCAACAGTTCGGGCACATCGATGCGCAGCTTCTGCGGCGAGTGCGGCACGCCACTTTGGTTCCGCAACGCCGAAGCGCTGCCTGGCATCGTCGACGTTCAACTGGCTACGCTCGACGACCCCGATGCTTTCGCCCCGCAGGCGCATATCCAGGTGGCTGAACGCATCGGTTGGATGGCCGAGGCGCACCGCCTGCCCAAATTTGATCGGTTTCCCGGACAATGACTTTGCCCTCTCCGCCCGATGAAAAGCCCATCTACCGCCTGCTGACCGGCAAGGACGACCGCGCCTTTTGCGAACGTGTGTCGGAGGCGCTGGCGCAGGGTTGGCGGCTCTACGGCTCGCCCAGCATTGCCTGGGACAAGGATGCCGGCAGCATGAAGGCCGCTCAGGCCGTGGTCTGGGGCGAGGCGGACGTGGTGAAAGACTGAGCGCATGGTGCCTCTGCGCGCGTGGTCACCCGGTCGAAAGTCGCGACATAAGCGGGATGCTCCGTCCCCATCAACTTGTCCCACCAGGTGAAATAGAAGCCGAAATTGTGCTTGAAGCTGCCTGCGTGATGCAGATCGTGGTGGGTCGTCGTGCTGATCCATTTGAGCAACGGATGCGATGCCCAGCCGCGCGCGTGCAACTCCAGCCCGGCATGGCCCATGGTGTTGCGCAGGATCATAATCGCCAGGAACAGAAAGATGGCAAGCTGGGGCGTGGGCACGAAGAACAGATAGAGCGGCATGAACAGCGCCATCAGGAAAGCCTCGGGCAGTGCAAAGCTGTAGGCTGCCCATGCTGTCGGGGTCACTGTCTTGTGGTGAAAGCGGTGAAAGCGCCTGAACAGGCGGGGATGATGCATCGCGCGGTGGGTCCAGTAGAAATAGGCATCGTGGACCAGAATGATCACAGCGAGATAGCCCATCACCACCAGTCCTGAGGCCTGGCCCTGGTAATGGGGCATGAAGCCGTTGCGCATCGCCCAGATCATCGGCAAGGCGACGACGAAATAGACCAGCACGGTGCGGAACGCTGCGGAAAATTCGCGCAGGAAATCATCGCGGTTCGCTTCGCGGGCCTGGATCTTGCGGCTCGCCCAGCTGGTTCGCCGCAGCAGCCAGACGACGCCGGCGACCAGCGAGGCGGCGATCAAATAGCGGCTGAAGTCGAACAGGAAAATGCCGCTCCATTCGTTCGCGGCAATGGCAAGAAAGCTACTGGGTTTTTCCATGGCAAGGCTCCGTTGCGGTCACGCTTGCGAGATTGGCGGTTCTTGCAGCTGATGCTCTGCTGATTTCAAATCCGACTAGCCGATTTCGGAATCAATCAGCTGGATCGCGATCTGTATTCGCTTGGGGTCATGCCTTCAGCCTCGCGAAAAGCGCGGTTGAACGGGCCGAGCGAACCGAACCCGGCATCGAGCGCGATGGTCAGGATGGAAACGTCCTGCTGCCCCGGATCGCTCAGCGCATCCTTGACCTCGGCGAGGCGATAGCCATTGAGGAACTGGGCAAAGTTGCGATGCCCCAGCGATCCGTTGATCAATCGCCGCAAGCGATACTCCTGTTCACCCAACCGTTGCGCAAGGCCCGCAATGGTCAGTCGCTCGTCACGATGCGGCTTTTCAGAGGCCATGTATTCCATCAGCCGTAACGCCAGCGGATCATTTGCGTCGAGGGTCCGGGAATATGAATGGCTGGAGGTTGCGGGCACTCCGAACAAATCGCTCTGCCGCAGCGAGAACATGGCTGCACAAATGGCCAGGGTGACAAACACTGTACTGCTGCCGATCAGCGCAATGAGGACCATCGGCGCATTAGCGTTGTATACAGCCATTTCGGTAACCCCGATGACCAGGACATAAAGCCCGACGGCGACGATAATGCCCAGACGCATGCGGCGGCGGCCCTCGACCAGATCGCCCTCGCGCCCGCGCCAGGCTTCCCACAGGCCGGCAAGGCCGAACAGCAACATACCAATCCGGAACAGCACGCCACACAGGTAAAATATCGCCGGCCTGGCTTCAAAGGTAACGTGAATTATTGCCGCATTGACTACCCAGGCGGCGAGGATCAGCAGATCGGTTCGAGCCAACCGGGTTCGATCATTGAACCATGTCCTGGCAAACAGCCAGAACAGTGCCGGGGTTGATCTGGCTATCAGCCCGACGACAAAGCCCGGCTCATTAACCTGCTCTGCCCAGGCCACTGTAATGATGACATAGCAGGCGATGCCCAGATTCATCGCTATTGCAGTTCGTGCCGCCAGCATCTCGCGATGATCGCGCCACAGCAGCCAACTCCACAGTGCGAGCAAGGCCAATGTGCCGCCTCGCGCCAGAAGTTCGAGCTCATGCCAACTCACTCAGCCGCCTCTTTTGTTTCTTCGCTCTCGCTCGCCTGCCGGTTCCACATTTCGGCGTAAAGTCCGTCGCGGCGCAGCAGTGCGGCGTGGGTGCCTTGCTCGGCCAGCTGCCCCTGATCGAGCACCAGGATCAGATCGGCATCGGCAATCGTCGAGAGCCGGTGGGCAATGCTCAGCGAAGTTCGCCCTTCGGCCACCGCATGCAGCGTCGCTAGAATGTCCTGCTCAGTGCGCGTGTCGAGCGCAGAAGTGGCCTCGTCCAGCAGCAGGATCGGCGGGTTCTTGACCAGCGTGCGGGCGATTGCGACGCGTTGCTTCTCGCCGCCCGACAGCTTGAGGCCACGCTCGCCCACCTCGGTGTCGAAGCCCTGCGGCAGCCGGCCGATCAGATCCATCAGTGCCGCCGAGCGCGCTGCCGTTTCGACATCGGCCAGCCCCGCTCCGTCGCGGCCATATGCAATGTTGTAGCCAATGCTTTCGTTGAACAGCACCGAATCCTGCGGCACGATGCCGATCGCGGCGCGCAGGCTCGCCTGGGTCACCTGGGCAATATTCTGTCC
>JANLSP010000261.1:0-6148 GCA_031362485.1 Novosphingobium sp. | reverse complement strand
ATCCAGTCGCGGGATGAACTCCTCAAGCTTTGCCCGGCGTTGTTCCCAGCTGAACGGCCGGAAATCCTCTCCATCGGCGATGAGCACGTCATAGAGCCGGACGAACGCGGGGAAGCTGGCCAACATTGCCTTCGACACGTTCTTGCGCCCGAGCCGCTGCTGCAACGCATTGAAACTGGCGGCGCCTCCAGCCTCGCCGCCCTGATGGCTGCCCCGCACGAGCAGTTCGCCATCGAGCACTGCGGGAAGCGGCAGCGCTGCGGCAATTTCCGGGAATGTGCCGGAGATATCGTCGCCCGAGCGC
This sequence comes from Novosphingobium sp., assembly GCA_031362485.1. Classification (GTDB taxonomy): domain Bacteria; phylum Pseudomonadota; class Alphaproteobacteria; order Sphingomonadales; family Sphingomonadaceae; genus Novosphingobium. Next base: position 5,844 of record JANLSP010000261.1, on the reverse strand, counting down.
GAATAGACCCGTGTTTGGCCAGCGACGTGGACCAGTTGGACCCGAATCCCGTCCCACTTCCATTCGGCGGCATAATCCCTGAGGTCGACATTGGTTTCGCCAAGCGGGTGGGCAAGCATGAACGGGCGAAACAGCGGCAATTCGTCTGATCGCGGCGGCGGAGCGTGATCGGCAGCCCAGGCGAACAGCGGCGCATAGGGCGGCACCTGTCCGTGCCAGTATTCCTCCACATCGTCGACGGGCACATCGAAAGCCTGCGCAAAGGCGACCTTTGCCAGCCGCGCCGAGATGCCGATCCGCATCGCCCCGGTCGCAAGCTTGATCAGCGCATAGCGGCCGTTTGCATCGAGCCGGTCGAGCAGCACGGCGAGTTCAAGAGAAACCGTCGCGCGGGTCATGGCGGCGAGGGCCGATACGGCTTCGGCAACACTTGGCGGACCTTCCCTGAGTCTGTCGTCCTCGGGCCACAGCAGGCTCACGGTCTCCGCCGTATCGCCGACGAAGTCGCGGCTCAGCGTATAGAGGACAGGGTCCACGCGCTCCATCAGCAAGTTGCGAATTGTTGCCGCCTTTACTGCCGGGAAATCGAGTCCGTCGGTAAGCGCTGCGAGCGCCCAGCCGCGATCCGGATCGGGTGTCATTCGCAAATAATCAGCGATGAGCGCGAGCTTGCCCAGGCGCGAACGGGTATAGATCAGCGCATCGATCAAGGCGGCGAAGTTCTCCACCTCAATCGTCCTCGTCTTCGTAGCCGACCAGCGCCAGCGCCCTTGCCCTGCGTTGATTGAGCTCGCACCAACGCAGCAGCGCTGCCTCGCGGCCATGGGTAATCCAGGTCTCAGCGGCATTCACTTCGGTGATCGTCGCAGTCAGTTCGTCCCAGTCGGCATGGTCTGAAATCACCAGCGGCAGCTCGACGTTGCGTTGCCGGGCGCGCTGGCGCACGCCCATCCAGCCGGAAGCCATGGCGGTCACTGGATCGGGCAGGCGGCGGCTCCAGCGGTCGTTGAGCGCCGAAGGCGGGCACATCACGATGGCGCCGGCAAGCGCCGCCTTCGGCATGCCAGCAACCAAGCGCAAATCACCGAGGCCGACGCCGAGCTCTTCATACAGCCGGCACATCCGCTCAAGCGCGCCATGCAGATAAAGCGGCTCGCAATAGCCCGCCCGGCGCAGTTCGGCGATCACCCGCTGTGCCTTGCCCAGCGCGTATGCCCCGACCAGAACGCAGCGGCCCGGATGGGCCGCGCGCGCCTCCAGCAAGCGTGCGATTTCCGCCTCGATCGGCGGGTGGCGAAACACCGGCAGTCCAAATGTCGCTTCTGTGATGAAGACGTCGCAGGGCGTGCAGACAAATGGCGGGCAGGTCGGGTCCGGGCGGCGCTTGTAGTCACCCGAAACCACGACCCGCTCGCCGGCGTGCTCGAGCAGGATCTGCGCCGAACCAAGGACGTGTCCTGCGGCAACGAAGCTCGCCCGAACGCCGCCGCCAAGATTGACACTCTCACCATACCCGACCGGCTGGGCGCCCTCGCCGGTGCCATAACGCAGCGCCATGATCGCCAGCGTTTCGGGGGTCGCCAGGGTGCGGACGTGCCCGCCTCGGGCGTGGTCGGCATGGCCGTGCGTCACCAGCGCGGTTGCGACCGGATTGACAGGATCGATCCAGCAATCGGCCGGGCCGACGTAAATGCCGTGTGTTCCGGCATGAATCCAGGAAAAGTCTGCGAGCATTATACCAGTAAAATGATCGAGCTGCCCCGACGTTCCGGGAGCGCGACATTTGGCATATTGCCCCGTGCTTGGACAGGACAATTGCCGGCGCGGTGATCGCACATTGTCATGGCAGTTCAGGCATGCAAGTGGCGGGCGAGGAGTTTGAGCGGAATGGGTAAACTTGCAGGCAAGGTCGCGGTGATCACTGGCGCGAGCCGGGGTGTCGGCAAGGGTACGGCGCTGGCGCTCGCCGCCGAGGGCATGACGGTTTACGTCACCGGGCGCACTGTCGATGCCGGGACCGCGCCGCTGCCTGGCACTGTAGGCGAGACGGCGGCACTGTGTGGCGAGCGCGGCGGCAAAGGCGTTCCGGTGCAGATCGATGTGACCGACGATGCCCAGCTGGAGGCCCTGTTTGCGCGGGTTGCAGCCGAGCAGGGCCGGCTCGATCTACTGGTTAACAATGTCCTCTCTATCCCGGCCGAAATGACTGAGCATCTGCCGTTCTGGGAAAAGCCGCTGTCAAACTGGGAGATCTTCGACACCGGACTGCGCGCGGCATTTGTTGCCAGTCATCATGCGGCGAAAATCATGGTGCCGCAGGGCTCCGGCCTGATTGTCGGCATCTCGGGCTTTGTCGGCGTGACTTATACTTATGACGTGATTTTCGGCACGACCAAGGCGGGCATGGACCGGATGATGCGTGACATGGCGATCGAGCTGAAACTGCATGGCGTGGCGGCAGTGTCGCTGTGGCAGGGTTTCACTTACACCGAGCGGGCAATCGAGAACCTCAGGACTGTCCCCGGCATGGCCGCCCAGCTCAACAGCGCGGCCGGCAGCTCGCCCGAATACTCCGGGCGGATCATTGCCGCGCTGGCGAATGACGATGCAGTTATGGCGCGCAGCGGCGGCACCTGGATCAACGCCGAACTGGGCGAAGCTTACGGGGTGGACGACATAGACGGACGAATGATTGCCTCGAACCGCGAGACACGCGGCTCGCCAATCTGGCAGCCGGTTTGAGTGCAGGAGAACAAGCATGAGCGAACTCAGATACGACGGCCGCGTGGCTGTGATCACCGGCGGCGGGCGTGGGCTGGGGCGCGAATATGCGCTGCTGTTGGCCTCGCGCGGGGCGCGGCTGGTGATAAATGACAATGGCAGCGCACTCGATGGCAGCGGCGGCAACGCCGGCCCGGCGCAGGACATGGTCAGCGAGATCGAAGCGTTGGGCGGCGAAGCGGTCGCCTGCACGGCATCTGTCGCCACCCCCGAGGGCGGCAAGGCAATCATCGAGGCGGCGATGGACAGCTTCGGGCGCCTCGACATTCTGATCCACAGCGCCGGTAACAGCCGCTTTTGCCCGCTGGAAGACCTCACCCACGAACTCTTTCGCTCGGTGCTTGACGTCCACCTGCTCGGCGGGTTCAATGTCGTGCAGCCCAGCTTCCCGATCATGCGCAAGGCGGGCTATGGCCGCGTCGTGCTCACCGGCTCGATCGGCGGGATCTACACCATGCCCACAGTCGCGCCCTATGCCATTTCCAAATCAGGCATGATCGGGCTCAACCAGGCGATCGCCATCGAGGGCGCCGACCGGGGCATCAAATCGAACATCATCCTGCCCGGCGCCTCGACACGGATGGTGGAAGGGGTCGACACCACTGGCTTTCCGCCGATGGGCCCGGAAATGGTCGCGCCCGTTGTCGGCTGGCTGGCGCACGAGGAGTGCTCAATCAGCGGCGAGATGATCATCTCCGCCGCCGGCCGCGTCGCGCGCGCCTTCATCACCGAAAGCGAAGGCGTCTATGCGCCCGACTGGACAGTGGAGAAAGTGGGCGAGCAGATCGGCGCGATCCGCGATCCCGCGCGGCAATGGACGTTTCATCCGGTACCCGACGGGTTCAACCAGCACCTGGGCAAGAGCTTCGAGATGGCGGCGAAGGGAGGTTAGGCTCGCGCCACGTCAGTCTGGGCAAAATCCTCGCCCTTGAACAGCAGCGGCACGCCGCGCGCCTTGGCGAGCGCATAGCTGAACAGGTCGCCGAAATTGAGCTGCGCGGGATGGCCGGTGCCTTTGCCGAAGCGGACGAAGGCAGTGTGGGCGATATCGGCCTGTTCTGCATCGAACGGGATGATCTGGGCCGCAGCTGTGACGAGCAATTCGTCGAATTCCTCGACTAACGCTGCTCCACCTCGCCGATGGGCCACCATGCGAGCTTCTGCAATGGTGGCCGGCGAGATTAGCACTTGCTCAGCTTGTTTGAGGGCATCCATGAAGGATGTCCGTTCCGGTTCGCGCTGAAGGATCGCAATAAAAACGGACGAATCCACCGCGATCATATCGGCAAGCCGTTTTCATCCCATTGAAGCGGGTCTTCCTCGGACAAGACTGGTAAAGCATCTATTCGCGCAAGAATTTCATCCAGTTTCCTTGCGCGCTCCTCGCGATCCACTTCTTGCGCCGCTGCAATCGGCGTCAGCCGCACTTGCGGCACGCCGTCATGGTCGATCACCACTTCCTCGCCGCGCAGCGAGGCGGCGATGAGGCTGGAAAGCTGGGCCTTGGCCTTGCCGATGTTGACGTGGATGGTCATGGGGCAATTGTGCCGTGACCAAGGGGGTTGGTCAAGGTGATTGAAGGTTGACTTTCACGCCAATTTGTAGCCACATTGAGGTCACAAAGGAAATAGCCATGCTCGCCAATGATTCTGTCCGCGCCCGGATCGACAGCAATACCAAGCACGCTGCCACGGAAGCGCTGGCGGCGATGGGACTGTCGGTGTCCGATGCGATCCGCATGATGCTTCGCCGCATCGCCGCCGAAAAGCGCCTGCCGTTCGATGTGACCGTGCCCAATGCGGAAAGTCAGGCGGCAATGGCCGAACTGGAAGCGGGCAAGGGCAAACGCTTCAAGAACGCCGAGGCACTGTTCGACGATCTTGGCCTCTGAGCCTTGCGCGAAGTCGTAAGCTCGACGGCGTTCCGAAGGGATCTGAAGCGGGCCCAGAAGCGTGGCAAGAATTTGGCTAGGCTGAAGGCGGTGATCCTGCTGTTGGTCGAGGACGCCGCGCTTGAGCCGCGATATCGTGATCATCCGCTCAAGGGCGAATGGCTGGGCTACCGCGACCTGCATATCGAGCCGGACTGGCTATTGCTTTACCGGGTGACGGATGATGAGGTGAGGTTGGCGCGGACGGGCACGCATTCGGATTTGTTTGGGGAGTGAGGCGCAATCAATCGAGCGCACGTCCGAGCGTAATGACATTTTGCTGGTCGTAGCCGATGGCATCGTAGAGGCCCTTAGCGGCAAGATTGTCGGCTCGAACCATCAAGCGAATGCGAGGGCAGCCCAATTCGATCAGCCAAGCCTCGGCGGCTTGCATCAGAGTTCGAGCGATCCCTTGTTTGAGGTGTTTCGGATCGCTTGCCAGATAATAGACCCAGCCGCGATGCCCGACGAAGCCGACCATGACGCTGCCGACCAATTCTTCGCCATCGCGGGCAAGAAGAATTGTCGAGGTCGAGTTGGAAAGCGCAAGATCGAAGTCCGCTCCAGGGGCATTCCACGGGCGCGTCAAGCCCGCCTCCTGCCAGAGCGAGATGGTCGCCTCGCGGTCAGCCGTCGAGGCAGATTCGACCCTCACTCCCACTCAATCGTCCCCGGCGGCTTTGAGGTATAATCGTAAACCACCCGGTTGATGCCCTTCACCTCGTTGATGATCCGCGTCGAGACGCGGCTGAGGAATGCGCTTTCGAACGGATAGATATCCGCCGTCATGCCATCGGTGCTGGTCACAGCGCGGAGCGCACAGACGTTGTCGTAGGTCCGCCCGTCGCCCATCACGCCAACGGTGCGCACCGGCAGCAGCACGGCGAAGGCCTGCCAGATATCGTCATACAGCCCGGCTTTGCGAATTTCGTCGAGATAGACCGCATCGGCCGCGCGCAGCACGTCGCAGCGCTGCTTGGTCACTTCGCCTGGGATGCGGATGGCGAGGCCCGGGCCGGGGAACGGGTGACGGCCAACGAATTGTTCCTTGAGGCCGAGCTCGCGGCCCAGCGCGCGCACCTCGTCCTTGAACAGCTCACGCAGCGGCTCGACCAGCTTCATGTTCATGCGGG
>JANLSP010000239.1:0-8052 GCA_031362485.1 Novosphingobium sp. | reverse complement strand
TTTGCCGGCCGCGGCGTTTCGCGCTGCGCGAGCTGTGACGGCGGCTTCTATCGCGGTATGGAAGTCGCGGTGGTCGGCGGCGGCGATGCAGCGGTGCACGAGGCGCTGGTGCTGGCACGGATGAGCGCGAAGGTTCACGTCATTTGCCGCAGTCCGCTCAAAGCCAAGCGCGAATACATCGACCGGCTCGATAGCCGCGATAACGTCGTGTTCCATTGGGACCGCGAAGTGATCGCCATCGAGGGCGAGATGAAAGTCACTGGGCTGGCCTTGCGCAATGTCCGCTCAGGCGAGGAAAGCCGGCTGGTGGTTGCCGGGGTGTTTCCCTTCATCGGAGTTAATCCCAACACAGCCTTCCTGCCTGCCGCAATGCGCAGCGCGAGCGGCCATGCATTGTCCGGCGATCCCTGGGTAATCGCGGTGGGGGCAGTGCGGGCGGATTACGGTGGTCAGGCCGCGCAAGCCATGGCAGAAGGAATTGGCGCGGCGGAGGCCGCCCATCAGTTGCTGGCGAATGGAGTGCGCAATGGCAAGTAAGCCCGGCATTTATGACGTCTTTTGGCCAAACGGGGAACGGCGGCTGAAAGTGCGCCCCCTCGCGCGCCGTCTCGATACGCTGAACGGCAAGAAGGTCGCGCAGCTGTGGGACTACCTCTTCGCCGGCGACGAGGTTTTTGCCGCGCTTGAAGAGGAACTGGCAAGGACTTACCCCGAAATCGAATGGGTCTCCTGGCGCGAGTTCGGCTCGACCCACGGGGTCAACGAGAAGGAAATTCTCGCCTCGCTGCCGCAGCGCTTCAAGGAACTGGGAGTTGATGCGGCGATAAGCTGCATGGCTTGCTGAGGATCTTGCACACCCGCCGTGTTGCGGGCCAGCGAGATTTGCGAAAGAGCTGGTTTCCCCACCTCATCACTGGTCTGTGAGGGCTTCCTCGGCCAGGCGGCGGCGACGTCGGTTGGTCTCGGGATGCCTAACATGCCGGTGGCGACAATCGTCGGCCATCCGGGTGCGCAGTCCGCTGAGGAAATACGCGCCAATGCCAAAGCGGTGACTGCCGCTGAAGTGATCGCCAATCTCACCGTGCAGCCCGACGAAGTCATTTTCGAGCCCGAGCCCGGGACTCACGACATCGTCTTTTCCGGCAGCTTCGAAGACGTCAACGAGCATTTCATCCAGCGTGAATGGAGCGACGGCCTGCCGATCGTTCCGCCGACCCGCGAGAAGATCGAGCAGTTCCTCAGCTACACCAACCGCAAGCCCGACGAAACGCTGGGCATCGTCCTGCCTGCCAGCCGCGCGGTGACGGTCTGGACCACGGCGGTCAACGGGGTGATGGCCGGATGCAAGCCCGAGTACATGCCAATCCTCGTCGCGCTGGCCGAGGCAATGTGCGATCCCGATTATGGTGTGGAGCACTCGGGCAATACGCCCGGCTCCGAAACCCTGATCGTGCTCAACGGTCCGATCATCAAGCAGCTCGGCTTCAACTATACGCAAGGCGTTCTGCGCGACGGGTTCCGCCCCAACACCAGCGTCGGCCGCTTCTGGCGGCTGGCCTTGCGCAACATGGCGGGTTTCCTGCTCCACAAGACTGACAAAGGCAGCTTCGGCAATACCTTCCGCGTCGTTCTGGCGGAAAATGAGGATGCCCTGGCGGCAATCGGCTGGCCGTCAAACGCAGAGGACATGGGATTCAAGACGGGCGACAACACTGTCACCATCACCCGCATGACCGGCGGCGATGTCATGCCCTCGGTTACCGGGGCAACGCCTGAGCGCATGATGCCCTACCTTGCCGACGGCGTGGCCAAAGAAACCGGCTGGGAAATCGCCTTTACCGTCGGCGGCCTGACGCATGGCACGCTCCGCCCGGCGCTGGTGCTCTCGCCGATACTGGCGGAGACCATCGCCAAGGCCGGCTGGAGCAAGGATGACGTCAAGCAATACCTCTATGATCACGCCCGCATGCCCGCGTCGCGGGTGGAGGACATGATGGAGCGCTGGACCGAGTTCAAGATCGGCAGCCTCAGGCACCAGTATAATATCGGTAAGCTGTCAAAGGACTTCGCCGAAAGCGACGATCCAAACCGAATGGTGCCGATCGTGTGCCATCCGGACGAATTCATCGTGCTGGTCTCGGGCGACCCGCTGCGCACCAATGCCTATGCTTTTGCGCACAACGGCTATCTGGGCTTCCCGGTGGCAAAGAAGATCGCGCTGCCGGATGACTGGGAGGCGCGGTTGGGGTTGGGGATCTGACCATCTCCCCTCCCCGGCGGGGAGGGGCCGGGGGTGGGGGAGCGAGGCGGATGCCGAGCGTCTACACTGCCGTCGTACCCCCACCCCCAACCCCTCCCCAACTGGGAGGGGCTAGTGGACCTAAAGCTAACCCAGCACATAGCCCCCGTCGCTCGACAGGACGATGCCGGTCACATTGTCGGCAGCGTCCGACAGCAGCCAGCCGATCTGGCCGGCCATCACTTCGGCGCTGGTGAAGCCGCCCTCGCTTGGCAGCTGCGCAGCCAGCGCGGCGAGTGCCGCTCTGCGGCTGCCAAGCTCGGCTTCGAGCGCTTCGAACTGGGCGGTCTTGGTCCAGATCGGCGTCTCCACCCGCCCTGGCGCGACGGCATTGATGCGAATTCCGGTCGACAGATGCTCGGCGGCGGCGATTTTTGCGAGGTGGATGACGGCCGCCTTGCTGGTGCCATAGGCTGCGGTTCCCGCCACCGGCTTCACCCCCACCGCCGAACTGGTCAGCACCAGGCTTCGGTGGGTGCCTTCCTCGCGCGCCATGATCCGCAGCGCTGTCCTAAGCCCCAGAAACGCACCGTCGAGATTGATACCCAAAATCCGCCGCCATTCGGCAAATTCAAGCGCGGTCAGCGCGCCGCCATTGGCCACGCCGGCATTGATCAGTGCGTGATCAAGCCGGAGCACTTCGGCCTCGATGCGGTCCCACAGTGCCGGGTCGGCAACGTCGCCGGCAAAGCAACGGACCGGGCATCCGAGCCCCAGCGCGGCGAGGCCGTCCGCATCGATATCGACCAGCACCAGCCCGGCAATGCCTTGCGACTCCAGCCACCGCGCTGCCGCCGCGCCGATGCCCGAAGCCGCGCCGGTTATCAACGCAGTGCGACCACTGAATGACATGGTTCAGTTGCCCGCTGCGGCAGCGGCGATCCCCGCAGTGTCGAAATAATCGCGCCAGGCGGTGATCTTGCCATCGGCGACCTCGAACACGCCCATCACCGCCAGCGACATCACGGCCTTGCCGTCGGGACCAAGCAGGTGATCGATGCGCTCGGTCAGCACTTTGTTGCCCACTTCGGCGATAGCCAGCATGTCGGCGCGCATCGAACTGGAACCGGTGCTCGCTTCAAAGCCCTGCACGAAAGCGAGGGTCTGCTCGACCCCGGTGGTGTCGGACATGCCGACATTGAGATAGTTTGTCGTCTCGGTGAAGAATGTGCGCACGGCTTTGGGGAAGCCGTGCGGCTCTTCGAGCATGGCGAGGAAGGCCATGACGGTTTGGCTTGGGCTGGGCATAAGCTCTCTCCTTAATGTGCTTCGACCCACAGGCGGGTTATCCGTGTTGCCGCGAGCTTCCAGCCGCCCGCCTCGCGAGCGTAAGTCTCGTGATAATAGCCATAGCCAGTGAAGCAGCTGTATTTCATGCCGGGGGGATAGAAGAACCGGTCGGTGAAAGTCCAGATTGCTGTCGCGCTGTCTGGCCCGGTCACGTCGATTTCTGCCTGGTGGCCCTGATGCGAGGTGACGTAACCCTCGAGCGCCTGCGCCTGCCAGCTCTCGCTGCCCCGCATCACCACGTTCATTTCGGGCAGGAAATCGACCCCGCTGGTCGGATCGGCGCAGCAACCGCGAAAATCGAGCACGCAGTCTTCGGCGAGGATCGAACGCACCAGCGCGCCATCGCCGGTATCCACCCCGCGCCAGTATTTTGCCTTGAGATCGCGGATTGCCTCGATTGCGGCGAGACGTTCGGTTTCGGTCATGGCCCTCTCCTGCTTTGCGGGAGAGGTTAGCAGTTACTAGGCCGCATCCCCAAGGCCGAGTTCGCCCAGCTTGCGATAAAGCGTCGAGCGGCCAATGCCGAGCCGCCGCGCGACTTCGGTCATGCGGCCCCGGTAGTGGCCGATGGCCAGGCGGATCACGTCGGCCTCGATCTCTTCGAGCGGGCGCAGGTTGCCGTCGGCGGTGTAGAGCATCACGCCGACGCCTTCCTGGATCAACTGACCAGCCGGCGCATCAGGGCCGCCGAGCATGTTGGCGAGCTGCGGGAAATCGTCGGCAGTCAGCGCATCGCCGTCGCAGAATACCGCTGCGCGAAACAGCACGGCCTGTAGCTGCCGGACATTGCCCGGCCAGTCATAAGCGCTGAGCAGCGCCAGCGCGCCGTCAGTAATCCCCAGCGGGCGCAGGCCCGGCTGTTCGCCGATGCGGGCGAGGAAGTGGCGGGCGAGCGCAGGAATATCGCCGAGCCGCGCGCGCAGCGCGGGGAGCGTGATGCAGGTGGCCGAGACAGCGTCGAACAGTGCGGGCAGAAACAGGCCGGCATTGACCAGTTCTTTCAGCGGCAAGTCGCTGGCAGCGATCAGCCGCGTATCGATCTTGAAGCTGTGGCGCGCGCCGATCGGGCGGACATCGCTGCGAGTCAGCGATTCGGCGAGCCGCTCCTGCACCGGTAGCGGCAGGCGGTCGATTTCGTCGATGGCCAGCGTGCCGCCGTCGCAGTGCTGGATCGCGCCAATCTGCCGGTCGAATGCGCCGGGAAATGCGCCCTTCTCATGGCCGAACAGCACGGATTCGATCGAATTGGCGGGCATTGCCCCGGCATTGATGATGCGCAGTTGCATCCGGGTGCGCGGGCTCGCGGCGTGCATGGCTCGGATCAGCATTTCCTTGCCGCTGCCGCTTTCCCCTTCAATCAGCACCGGACCATGCCCGCGCGCCGCCTTGGCCGAAAGCGCCAGAGCGGCGCGGAATGTAGGCGCGGCGCCGATCATTGCGTCAAAATCGAGATTGGCGGTGATCTTTTCGGTCAGCGGGGCAAGCTCGTCTCGGGGCGTCTCGCGCGTGGTTGCAGCCCGCAAGGCCTGCATCAGGCTATCGGGAGCGACCGGCTTGACCAGATAGTCGGTGGCTCCGGCGCGCATGGCTTCGACCGCGAGCAGCGGCGAGGCGCTGGTGGTCAGCATCAGGATCGGCAAGGCGGGGCGGCGGGCTTTGAGTTCGGCGATCAGTGTTGAGGCGTCGTCGCCCGGCACCCATTGATCGAGGATGATCGCGTTGAGCTGCATGCCCTGGCGGGTGCCCAGTGTGGCGATGGCGGTTTCGGAATCGGCGACGACGAGCGTGCGCCAGCCTTCACGCGCGGCGAGCGCTGTGATCAGCCGACATTGTGCCGGCTCATCGTCAATCAACATGAGCAGGCGTTGCTCGATCTCCGCCATCTTGTCCCCAATTGCATCCTGCCGGAGCGAAAGTGCCAACCGGTTTATAGCGTCAGGGGGTAAAGAGCCGATTAAGCGCGCTTGTTTGGCGTGAATTCCTTGATCCGCCCCTTGAGCCGCGAGGCATGAGCGGATAGATGGAGGCCGACCTTTTACTTTATTCACTCCCCAGGGGATTGCATCATGGCTTCGGGCAACGACATGAAATCGGCAGAATCGACCTATTCGGGCTTTCTAGGCCTACTCAAATGGGGCGGCATCGCTGCTGTTTTGGTAACTGCGCTCGTCATTGTTCTGATCGCCTGATTGGCAATGTCGGATAGCTTGCGGATCGCCGTTCTCAAGGAACGGGCGAGCGGCGAAACGCGTGTTGCCGTTACGCCTGACATGGTGCGCAAGTTTACCAAGCTTGGCGCCAGGGTTGCGGTCGAGCAAGGCGCGGGGCTCGGCGCGTCGATCAGCGATGCCGACTACACCGCGGCGGGCGCGCTGGTTGGCGCGGCGGACTTTGCGGTAAACAACGCCAGCATAGCGCTCTGCGTGCAGGGGCCCGATCCCGAGCTGCTCGAAGGCATGGTGCCCGGCGCATGGGTGGTCGGCATGCTGGAGCCTTACACGGCCGCCAAGCGCATCGACGCATACGCCAGGGCCGGACTTGAGGCGATGGCGATGGAATGGATGCCGCGCATCACCCGCGCCCAATCGATGGACGTGCTCTCCTCGCAATCGAACCTGGCGGGATACAAGGCGGTCATCGCCGCCGCCGACCTGTTTGGCCGGGCCTTCCCAATGATGATGACGGCCGCAGGCACGGTCAGCGCAGCGAGGGTATTCGTCATGGGCGTGGGCGTTGCGGGCTTGCAGGCCATCGCCACCGCGCGGCGGCTCGGCGCGCAAGTTTCGGCGACGGATGTTCGCTCGGCAACCCGCGAGCAGATCATGTCGCTGGGGGCCAAGCCGATTTTCGTCGAGAATGTGGCGGGCATCGAAGGCGAAGGTGCGGGCGGCTATGCTTCCGAAATGTCAGCCGAATATCAGGCGGCGCAGGCCGAACTGGTCTCCGCGCACATCGCCAAGCAGGATATCGTCATCACAACCGCGTTGATCCCTGGCAAGCCAGCACCCCGGCTGATTTCGGACGCGCAGATCGCCAGCATGAAACCCGGCAGCGTGATCTTCGACCTTGCCGCACCGGCGGGGGGCAATGTCGAAGGGTCCGTCGCGGATCAGGTGACCGTGCGCCACGGCGTCAAGATCATGGCCTATGAAAATACGGCAGCGCATCTGCCCGCCGATGCCTCCGCGCTCTATGCGGGAAACCTCTATAACTTCCTCTCGGCCTTCTGGGACAAGGATGCCGGGCGTCCGGTGCTGGACGCCGAAATCGGCGACGCGGTGCGGCTGACGCGCGGCGGTGAAGTGGTAAATGCGAGACTTAAAGGGTAGATCATGGACTTCATCTCGATCCTCTCGATCTTCGTACTCGCCTGCTTCATCGGCTATTATGTCGTTTGGTCGGTGACGCCTGCGCTTCACACACCGCTGATGGCAGTGACCAATGCGATCTCCTCGGTCATCGTCGTCGGCGCGCTGATTGCCGGGGCGACAGCGGGGTCTGACTGGTCACTGTGGTTAGGTCTCGTCGCGGTGGTGTTGGCCAGCGTCAACATCTTCGGTGGCTTTGCCGTCACCGAGCGCATGCTGGCAATGTACAAGAAGAAAGAGCGCCCCATTCCCGCCCCGCCAAGGGAGGGGAAATAATGCCAGTGATCCACGCCGCTCCGCCATCCTGGGCGCTGCTTGCCTACCTGGCTTCTGGGGTCTGCTTCATTCTTGCCCTGCGCGGACTTTCTTCGCCTTCCACGTCGCGCACCGGCAATCGTCTCGGCATGTTCGGGATGGCGCTGGCAGTAGTCACCACACTCATGTTGCGGGCGCCAATACCCGAAGGCGCCGTGCTGCCCCAGCCATCGGCGGAGGACATAAAAGTACTGCTGCTGATCCTTGGCGCCATCGCCATCGGCGCCGCCATTGGCCTTATCACCGCGCGGCGCATCCAGATGACCGATATGCCGCAACTGGTTGCCGCGTTTCACAGTCTCGTGGGACTTGCCGCAGTGCTGGTCGGCTGGTCAGCCTATCTCAATCCGGAGGCCTTCGGGATCACCGGCGCGGGAGGCGAGATCAATTCAGTTTCCCGCCTCGAAATGGGGCTGGGCATCGCCATCGGCGCGATCACGTTTTCGGGTTCGGTCATCGCTTTCCTCAAGCTCGCCGGCAAGATGTCGGGCGCGCCGATCATGCTCCCCGCACGCCATGTCATCAATCTGGGCACCTTGGCAGCGATCCTGGGGCTGACCGGGTATTTCATGCTCGATCAGAGCCTGTGGGTGATCGCCGCGCTCACCGCGCTGGCGTTCATCATCGGCTTCCTGCTGATCATCCCGATCGGCGGGGCGGACATGCCGGTGGTGGTCTCGATGCTCAACAGCTATTCGGGCTGGGCGGCCGCCGCGATGGGCTTCACGCTGCACAACACCGCGATGATCATCACCGGCGCGCTGGTGGGCTCCTCGGGCG
>JANLSP010000182.1:0-2879 GCA_031362485.1 Novosphingobium sp. | reverse complement strand
TAGTGGCGCGCCTTCCCCGGAAACGGGACCTGCAATTTCTAAGCGAGTAAGCCCATGTCCCGCATCTGCGAACTGACCGGAAAAGGCCGCCAGACCGGCAACAACGTCAGCCACGCCAACAACAAGACCAAGCGCGTGTTCTTGCCCAATCTGCAGAACGTGACGCTGATGTCGGAAGCGCTCGACCGCAGCTTCAAGTTCCGCGTCTCGGCCAATGGCCTGCGTTCGGTAGAACATGTCGGCGGGCTGGATAACTGGCTGAACAAGACGGCGGAAGCAAAGCTTTCGGACAATGCCATCAAGGTGAAGCGCGAACTGGCCAAAAAGGCCGCCGCCTGACTTGAGCAAAGCGGCGGGTGGCCACTGCCGCGCCGTCGCGATACATTCCTGATTAGGGATACTTCATCTGGATACGCGTGGTGAGCCCACTGCGCGGCACGTTCAGCCGCACCGAGCGGAATGACGGCAGGCCCGCGAACGTCGCCGGATTGTTTGAAAAGCCATAGCCTTCGGCCGGCAAGCCAATGCCGCTGCGATCAAACTTCTGGTTCGCATTTTCGTCATGATAGAGCGCCACGGCATAGACCCCAGTGCTGGGTACGAAGATGCAGCCCTGGGTTACGCCGGCGCTGGCGTTGACTCGCCCGACATAGAGCGAGCCGCGCGCTACCAAAAACTTGCGCGGATTATCGGCATAAAGCGTGATTGCCAGCAAGCCATTGCCATTGCGCAGTCCTTGGGCGGAAATGTTGAGCCAGGTTGCGCTAGGCGTCCCGGTGCAGCCCGGCGGCGGGCTGGGATCGGCAGAGGCAGTCGTTGTGGCAACAGTGGTTGCCGCCAGGGCAGCAAAAACAGCGATCACCGCGCGGACACGTCTCGGTAGGACCATTGGATCTCTCATTCCTGTCTGTGGGGGAGGCCTGATTCGGCTGGCCATGTTGACCAAAAAGTCAGAAACTTCAGCCGCATATCGCCTTTTTTGCTGATTTCAATTCGCATTAGCGGGGTGAATAAGCCGTGAATTTGGCAAAAATGGGTCAAACTGCCTTATTATCTTGAGCGCCCATGCGCCATTAGTCGGCCATCCTGCAAGGTCACGATAAGATCGAGATGGCCGCCCGGACATAGTTCGCGTGTAGCCATGCCGCTCCCCGCCTGCCGCGTCAATCGCACGGGCTGGCGCTGGTGCCATTCGAACACAAGCCATAGCGTGTGGAAAACACGGGCGGCTGCTTGTCGCCACCACAGGTGGTGTCTAAGCGCATGGTTGACCATGACCACACCCCTCATTTCGCCTTCGATTCTGTCGGCCGATTTTGCCCGGCTCGGCGAAGAAGTGCGTGCCATCGATGCTGCCGGGGCAGACTGGATACATGTCGATGTCATGGATGGGCATTTTGTGCCCAATATTACCATCGGACCTGCCGTCGTGAAGGCCCTTCGGCCGCACAGTGCGAAACCGTTCGACGTCCACCTGATGATTAGCCCGGTCGATCCCTATCTCGAAGCTTTCGCGGATGCGGGCGCGGATATCATCACCTTTCATCCCGAGGCCGGGCCCCATACCCACCGCACGGCCCAGGCGATCAAGGCGCTGGGCAAGCAGGCCGGAATTTCGCTGAACCCGGCAACCCCGGCAAAAATGCTCGACTATCTGATCGACGAGATAGATCTGGTTCTGGTGATGAGCGTTAATCCCGGATTTGGCGGGCAGAGCTTCATTGCCAGCCAGCTCAAGAAAATCGAAGCCGTGCGCAAGATGATCGACAAGTCCGGGCGCGATATTCGCCTTGAGGTTGATGGCGGGGTTGATTCCGGGTTGGCCCGCACATGCGTTTCGGCGGGGGCTGATGTGCTCGTTGCCGGTACAGCGGCCTTTCGCGGCGGGCCTGCCAGCTATGCGGCGAACATCGCGGCCCTCAAAGGCGAGGGATAGATCATGGTCGATGCCGTGACGCGCGACGCCAGCCCATTGGTGCCCGTGGAAACGGCAGTCGAAATCGACAGCGGCGCTGGACCGGCAATGCCGCTGGGCGCGGGTTCCGAGCAAGGCCTGATCGGCGAAGCTCCAATTGCAGCCCGCCAGACTAGCGAATTGATCGAGCCGGGCCGCGCACTGGCCATCGCCGACTTTGTCCCGCCGTCGCTGGGCGCTGGCGAACGCCTGATCCGCCTCGCCTATCGCGCCGGCATTCCCGCTTCGATGCTGACCTTGCCGTTCGGTCGCAAGACGCGGCCCCGTATCCTGGCGGCAGTGACCAATCCATTGCGCGGCGATGCCGCCGCCGGCAAAGCGCTGCGCGCCGGGCATTTTCTGGTGCATGGGGTCAAATCGGCGATTGCGCAGGTCGATTTCCGCGGCGCCGCGCGCATGACCCCGCCTTTCGAGCGCGTAGTTCACAGCTTTGCCTGGCTCGACGACCTCGATGCCAGCGGCCCACGCGATTTGGTCACCCCCGTCGCCGAGCGGCTGTTGACGGCATGGCTTGATGCCAATCCCAAAGCGCCGTCGCGCCCTGGCAAGCGGCCGGCATGGCTCGTTTCCAACGCCGGCACGCGAGTGCTCAACTGGCTGGTCCACGCCCCGCTGATGTTTGCGGGCGACGATGCGAACTTGCGCAAGCGCGTGCTTGCTGCGCTCGACGATACCGCGCGCTGGCTTGATCGCAATGTGACCGGCGCGGACGACCGCCTGGCCGAAGTGGCCGGCTGGTGCGGAATTGTCGCGGCTGGCCTGTTGATGGCGGACGGCAAGCCGCGGCGCCTGTTTGGCGAGGCTGGACTGGTACGCACCCTGGGCGAACTGGTGGGCGATGATGGCGGCGTGCTCTCGCGCAGCCCGCTCGGACAGATGGAAGCGATCGCACTGCTGGTGAAAT
>JANLSP010000178.1:0-18054 GCA_031362485.1 Novosphingobium sp. | reverse complement strand
GGCCGGCCGATTAGGCCGATGCAGCAGCCATCGAAGACGACGTGCTGTTGAAGGTGCCCTTCAGGCTGTTGCCCAGGCCCTGCATGGCGGCGATCGCAGCGACCGCGATCAGAGCGGCAATGAGGCCATATTCGATGGCGGTAGCGCCGGCTTCGTCACGGCGAAGCAGCTTGTTGATGAACTTCATGACTAGTCTCCTGGTGTGCAGTTCAAGATGTCGGACAGACTTGCCCGATCAAATCGCCTTGGAAACCCTTGGCATTTCACGATATAAATCGAATTTCTTAGCAATCGGTAAAAGCGGATCTCGATTTGGCTCGTGCCCAAAAGCAAAAGGGGCGGCAGGTTTCCCTGCCGCCCCTGATATCTTCAGCATAAGCCGACCGATTAGGCCGAAGCAGATGCCATCGAAGACGAAGTGCTGTTGAAAGTGCCCTTCAGGCTGTTGCCGAGGCCCTGCATGGCAGCAATGGCGGCAACGGCGATGAGAGCGGCGATCAGGCCATATTCGATGGCAGTCGCGCCGGCTTCGTCACGACGAAGCAGTTTGTTGATGAACTTCATGTGCAATCTCCTGGTGTGCAGTCTTCAGTACCCGGTCCGTCTGGTGGAAAACCCCCCGGACAACTTGAGGTGTAAGGTGGAGGTGTTGCCAAATGTTTAACAAAGACGGGAGAAAGTTGCGGAGTTGTGGCCGCTAGGTTGCGTCAGGAACTTGGCGGGCTGAGAGCAGTCTGCGCGTTTGTCGTGGCTGTGTCCCACACTGCATTGACCCCTAGCGCCAGCCCCTGCAAGGCTGCAATCAGCGAGATCGAGAGCATGGCGAGGATCAAACCATACTCAATGGCCGAGGCACCGGTTTCATCCCGGAGAATCTGAATGACAATGGATCGACATGGCATGATTAGTTCCAGTGATATTGCGATCATTGCATTCAACTGACAATTCTATGCTAATATTTTATTAATACAGGTGAATAATTTGACAAATTTTTCGACATTCATCCCTGTCGTGGCGGCGGCTCTGATTGACGATGCAGGGCGCCTACTGATGCAACGTCGGCGTAAGGAAGCCATGCATGGCGGCCTATGGGAATTCCCCGGGGGCAAGGTGATGCCTTCAGAAACGGCTGAACAGGCCCTGTTGCGAGAGATCAAGGAGGAGCTGGGCGTCGTGCTCGATGCGGATGATCTGGTGCCCCTGTGCTTCGCCAGCGATCCGGCACAGCCGCCAGCCCCGCGCGATCCGCATGTCATCCTGCTTTACACTGTGCGTGCCTGGCGCGGAGAGCCGCGATGCCTTGCGGGCGAAGCCATCGGATGGTTTGCGCTTGGCGAGCTGGACGTCCTGCCGATGCCGCCGCTCGATGTGCCGCTTGTGACTGCCCTCAAGAAGGCGATTTAGCGGCTTGCCAATCATTGCCCCCGCACCTATGTGCGCCTCTCTCGCGCCCGTAGCTCAGCTGGATAGAGCATCAGACTACGAATCTGAGGGTCGGACGTTCGAATCGTTCCGGGCGCGCCATTTTCCAGTTGCTTGAGGCTCGGCGGTTCGTTGAGTCACCGCGATCCCGCTTTCCCCCAATTACCCTGCAATCACCGAGAGCGGTTTCGGCTGGCGTGCCACGGCCAGTGCAAGACAGCGACTGATGCGAATAGGAGGAGGTTTGCGCACAAAGCTGCGCATCCTTAGCGCCGTTCGGCGGGAACGCCGTGCGAAGGGTGGGCGGTGTCTGTGAATGGCTGCGGTGCCCGCGCTGAAGCAGTATGGCCTCTCCAGTGTGTGCACCAGTCTTGTGATCTGCCGGAGCTGTTGCTAACGAACTGACGAATCTTTCGAGAAAGCACCACTTATGGCAAACGGACCGACCGTCGCGATCGTTACTGGCGCAAGCCGGGGAGCGGGCAGGGGAATTGCTGTTGCGCTGGGGTCGCATGGCTGCACTGTCTATGTCACCGGGCGCTCTGAAAACGAGGGCGATGCCGAAGTATCCGGCACGATCCACGCCACAGCCCGCGAGATTACCGAAGCAGGCGGCAATGGAATCGCGGTTCGGTGCGATCACTCGGATGACGAACAGGTCAAGGCCCTGATCGACCGTGTTATCGCGGAACAAGGCCGCATCGATATTCTGATCAACAATGCCTGCTGGCAGGGGAACGTGATGAATGCGCCTGGTCAGTTCTGGGAGAAGTCACTCGAAGTGGCGACCATGATCGACGTTGGCGCGCGCAGCGGCTTCGTCGCCAGCTGGTATGCCGCCCCGCACATGGTCAAGCAAGACAGGGGACTGATCCTCTTCACTTCCTCACCCGGCTCGATGCATTACTGCATGGGGCCAAGCTATGGTGCCCACAAGGCGGCGGTTGACAAAATGGCGTTCGATATGGGCGTGGATTTCGCCGATGCTGGCGCGAACGTCGCGGCACTGTCGATCTGGATGGGTTCGCTGACCACCGAGCGTTTGCACGGGATGATGGAAGCGATGCCCGCTCTGCGTGCACAACTGGAAGGCACGCTGGAATCGGCGGGTTATACCGGGCATGTCGCCTGGGCGGTGTTCAACGATCCGGAGATGTTCGCCAGGTTCAATGGCAAGACCTTGATCGGTGCGGAATTGGGCAAGGACTATGGGATCACCGATTTGGACGGCAAATTCCCGCCTTCGGTGCGCGAAGGCACGGGAGCGTCGCCGCCGCAATTTTTCCCCTATAAAGTGAAGATGTAAGCGCGGCTGGCGTAATGACGGGAGAAGAAGGGATGGAGATCGGAGCCGAACTGGCCGCATTGCGCGCCACGGTGCAGCACCTGAAGGACCGGCAGGATATCCTCGACGTGATTGTGCGCGAATCGCGAGGCCGTGACCGCCACGATACTGAGCTCACCGCGAGCTGCTATTGGCCGGAGGGCGCCGACGAACACGGCCCGGTGCCATTTTCGGCGACCGAGTATCCCGAACTTGCCAACAAGGGCCATGCGGGCGCGTTCGCGGCGAACCAGCACAACCTTGCCAACCACATCTGCGAAATCGACGGCGATACAGCCTATTGCGAGACCTACGTTGTCGGCACGTTGCTTTCGCTCGACAAACTCGTCTGCACAGTGGCGGCGGGCCGCTATATGGATCAGCTCGAAAGGCGGAATGGCGAATGGCGCATACTTTGGCGGCGTTCGACAGTGGAGACGGCAATGCAGGGCGATGCCAGCTGGCTCCATGAACCGGCGGTCAAGGGCTTCCTCAAGGGCACGCGCGATCGCCAGGACCTGTCCTACCAGCGGCCTTACGTTATCGGCGGCCCAGGCGCGCGCTGGTAGGGCGAGGCAATGACGGTGGAAACAGATTTCTATTCGGACCCCGCGGTCATCGCAGACTCGCGCTGGTATTTCGACGAGATGCGAGCCAAAGGCCCGATTGTTCGCGAGCCGTTTCAGGATACGCTGATCGTCACGGGTTATGATGAGGCGCTGGAAATACTGGTCAACAAGGACGGTATCTTTTCCAACGCCTGTTCGATTGTTGGCCCAATCCCCGGACTTCCCTTCGCGCCACAACGCCAGGATATAACGCAGCAACTTGAGGCCAGCCGGGCATCGATGCCGTGGGCGGATCACCTTGTTTGTTTTGATGGCAAGAGACATGCGGAGCACCGGATGTTGCTTGGCAGCTTGCTGACCTACAAGCGTCTGAAGCAAAACGAGGAATATCTGCACGACCTGTCGAACATGCTGATCGACCGGTTCATGGCGCATGGCAGGTGCAATGTCGTGCCCGAGTTCGGGCACGCCACTACAGTCTATGCCATTTCCGATCTCATGGGCATCCCGATGGAGGACCGCGCCTTGTTGCTGGAGCAGATCGGCGCGCCGCCCAGCCAGGTGAGCGGAGATGCTCCGCTCAAGGTGGGTCCCGACCCGCTCCTGGCGATGAAGCCGCTGTTCGACAAGTATCTGCACGAGCGTCAGGAGGAGCCTCGCGGCGACCTGATGAGTGAACTGATGCAAGCAAAATTCCGGGACGGCAGCAGCCCCGATTTCGATACTCTTTCGAACATGGCGCGGTTCCTGTTCGGCGCAGGGCAGGACACCACCTCGCGGTTAATCGCGATGGCGGTGCTGGTGCTCGGCGAACGTCCCGATCTGCAGGAGCGGCTTCGTGCCGAGCCCGAGAGGATTGCTGACTTCATCGAGGAAGTGCTGCGCTTCGATGGTCCGGTCAAGGTCGCCTATCGCCTTGCCTTGATCGATACCCGGGTTGGCGAATTCGAGATACCCGCCGGCACCATCGTCACCGTGTGCTACAGCGCGGCGAGCAACGATCCGGAAAAGTTCGCTGACCCCGCCAGCTTCGACATCGATCGAGTCGGCCTGCGCGACCACATGGGCTTCGGCAAGGGGCCGCATGGCTGCCTTGGCGCTCCGCTGGGCCGGATGGAATCGCGCATCGCCATCGAACACCTGTTGGCCCGGCTTCGCAATATCCGCATCTCGGAACGAGATCACGGACCAGCGGGTTCGCGGAGCTACCAGTTCGAGCCGACCTATTCGTTTCGCAGCCTTGCCGCGCTCAATATCGAGTTTGATCGGGCCTAGAGCCAGCTTCAGAGGCGCACGGCAACACGGCGCGGGCAATATCGTCAGGCAAGCAGGCGCGGCCCAGGCGAAAATTCTCCTGAAAAATGTTCGTCATCTTGGCAGCAAATAGGGTTGCTGCGGTCAGGTATGCTGACGCGCCGGATCCAGCCATCGCGGCCTTGCAGTCTTCAGCCCTCAGCGACGCACCGGGCGACGAGCTTGTTGCCGGTCGGATCGCGCAGATAGGCGGCGGAGGAATTGGGAAGGGCGTCGCGCGGTCCGGGCGCGGCCTGATTGGTGCCGGCTCAGTCCGCAGGATCGTGCAGGCCGATGAAATCGGCAATCACTTTGAGGACTTCAGCATGACCGTCGGTCAACCCGATACCGGCTTCGTGATGCAACGTCAGCATCGCGGCGTTGGCGAAGATCGTTGCTGCAATCGGAGGAATCACTGGCTTGATCGCATTAGCGGCCATAGCTTGTTCGAGAGCGTGCACCTGGAGTTTGCGGCACTCTTCGATATGCCCTTTTACTTCCTTGCCGAGCGCGTCGATCCGGTGGGATAAGGCCACGAATTCGGACACGAGCTTGGTGTCGGTAGTTTCGATGTAGACTTGCCATATCTCGCGGATCGAATGCTTGCTCGCCAATGCTTGCACAAGTCGCTCATTCTCGCGCGCGGCCGCGCGCCGGAACGCTTCGACGATGAGTTCGTCCATCGTGCTGAAATAGTAATAGACGAGCCGCTGCTTGACTCCGATCTGATCAGCCACGCTGCGTGAAGTCAGTTTGCCGTAACCCTGGTCCTGCATGATCTGCTCGGCCGCATCGAGCATTGCATGCCAGATTTCCGATCCCTTCGGACCCATTCGTCTCGCAGGCTTCATGCGCAAGCTTTCCCTTTCGAAGGCGCGTCGTCAGGCCGTGGCAAGAGTCAAGCCTGGCGAAATACCCCGACAGAGTCTCTAGCGTGCTTCGCCGGGGGGGGTAAACCCCCGGCAACAACATGGTCGGGCTTGATTGCGGCCCAACAAATTCAGGAAAACGCATCCGGCCACGTCAGCGGTTTTCTGGAAGTGCGGTTTGCCGACCTGGCGGTCT
The DNA here is from genome assembly GCA_031362485.1 of Novosphingobium sp. Lineage (GTDB taxonomy): Bacteria > Pseudomonadota > Alphaproteobacteria > Sphingomonadales > Sphingomonadaceae > Novosphingobium. Next base: position 12,381 of record JANLSP010000178.1, on the reverse strand, counting down.
GACCGACAGAAAACCACATCACCGCATTGGCAAATGCCGATAAATTGCCGATAGGCTGATGACAGAACGGCTATTCGTGCTGCCGCACGATAATCAGGAGAATTGCGTAATGTTGTCCGGAAAAATGCTCATCAACGGTGCCCTTGTGGACGGCGCGTCGCAACTGGAGGTTATCAACCCGGCGACTGGGCAGGCGTTTGCCACCGTTGCCAGGGCAGATGCCGGGCAGCTCGAACAGGCGGTTGCCGCAGCCAAGGCGGCGGCGCCGGGCTGGGCCGCTTTGGGCTGGGCCGCGCGCGGAGAGCTGCTGGCCAGGCTGGCCGATGCCGTCGAGGCGAAGAAGGACGAATTTGCCCAGCTGCTGACCATGGAACAGGGCAAGCCGCTCAAGCAGGCGGTGGGTGAGATTACCGGCGGCATATACCAGCTGCGCCATTACGCTGCGCAGCGCGCCGAGCCGGTCGTGCTCAAAGAAACTGAGAAAGTCCGGATCATCGAGCATCGCACACCGCTTGGCGTGGTTGCCGCGATCACCCCGTGGAATTTTCCGTTCCTGATGCAGACCCAGAAGCTGGGTCCGGCGCTGATTTCTGGAAATACTATAGTCTCCAAGCCCGCGCCGACAACGCCGATGTGCCTGCTGAAGCTTGCCGAACTTGCCGCCGAGATCCTGCCGGCAGGTGTTCTCAATGTTATCATCGACAATAATGATCTGGGCGCCCGGCTGACCAGCCATCGCGATGTCGCCAAGGTAAGCTTTACTGGCTCGACAGCGACCGGGCGCAAGATCTTTGCAGCCGGCGCGAGTGACCTGAAGCGGATCACGCTGGAACTCGGCGGCAATGATGCAGCCATCGTGCTGGACGATGTTGATCCGAAAACGATTGCGCCCAAGCTGTTCAATGGCGCCATGGTCAATGCCGGGCAGGTCTGCCTCGCGATCAAGCGGGTCTATGCGCACTCCTCGATCTATGACGAGCTCTGTTCGGAACTGGCAACGCTGGCGGAAAATGCCGTGGTCGATGATGGCCTCAATCAGGGCGTGCAAATCGGTCCGGTGCAGAACAAGATGCAGTATGACAAGGTCTGCGGCTTTCTGGAAGATGCCGCGGCCAATGGCACGGTTCTGGCCGGTGGCAAGCCGCTCGGCCGTGAGGGCTATTTCATCGCTCCGACCATCGTCAAGGACATCCCCGACAGCGCCAGGCTGGTGCGCGAAGAGCAGTTCGGGCCGGTGCTGCCGGTGATGAAGTATGATGATATCGAAGACGCCATCGCCCGCGCCAACGACAATGACTATGGCCTTGGCGGGACAGTCTGGGCGGGGGACGTGGATCGCGGCGTGGCAGTTGCCATGCAGATCGATTCCGGCACGGTCTGGGTGAACAAGCATCTCGACTTGCCCTTCGACGTTCCGTTCGGCGGTGCGAAGCAGTCAGGCATCGGCCGTGAAGGCGGCGACGAAGGCCTGTTCGCCTATACGCAGCCGCATATCGTAAATATCGCGAAAAGCGCCGTTTAACACGCAGTCAGGTCGGATCGCCTGACGAGCTTTCCTTCAGCGCGAGATGATGCCGGTGTGGCGCCACACCGCGCGATGCCCGCCATCGACGGTGATGTCGATGCCGTTCAGGAAGCTTGCCCCGTCCGACAGCAGGAAATCGGCCACTTTGGTAATCTCGAGGATGGAACCTTCGCGGCCCAGCGGGATCTCGCGGGCCTTATCCTTGCGGGACAGGCGCGCCTCGCTGCCATCATGGCTGGGCAGGGTGTCGCCTTCGGCGCGGGCCATCGGCGAATCGATCATGCCGGGTGACAGCGAATTGGCGCGCGCTTCAAGCGGCCCCCAGTCGCGCGCCAGTCGTTCGGCCAATCGGTTCACACCGAGCTTGGCGTAGTTGTAGGTCCAGTCGAAATCCGGCTCGCGGCCGTGGTAGGCTTCCAGCGCGTCAAGAAAGCCGGGGGCGAGCGGGTCGTCGAGCATCGCATCGAGCTTCGGGTCCGCCGGGGGCAGGTAGCTGGCGAGCGACGAGATGAATATTGCCGCAGCCCCCCGCACAAGATGGGGGGCGACTGCTTGCGCGATATGAACAGCGCCGAACAGGTCGATCTCCATCATCCGCCGCCAGTCGCCGATCGACTTGCCGACAGCGGCGACATGCGCCAGCGCACGCACGCCCGGACCCTTGCCGAGCAGCGCGCCCAGCGCGGCGACATCGGCAACGCTGGTAATGTCGCATTGCCGGCCGGAAGCAGTATAGCCTTCGTGCAGCAGTGTCTCGACCGCGCTGTTCAGCCGGCCGGATTCGATATCGACCATCAGCACCGGATGGCGCTGACCGAGCGCGCGGGCGATTGACATTCCCATGCCGCCGCACCCGATGATCAGCGCTACCGGCCCCTTGGCCCAAGGCGAAACCAGCTCCTCATTGCCTGTCATGTTGCGCCTTTCCTCGGGAACCCTGGTCACATCGCGTTGAAATAGTGCGGCTTGATACTCAGCACTTTGCCGCCGCGAAAATGCCAGCGCTCGAGCAGCGACGTGTCGAACCGTTTGCCGCTGGCTCTCACCCGCGTACGCAGGTCCATCTCCGAGACGGCATAGTTAGGATCCGGGGTGGAATAGATGCGCAGGGTTTCCATGTGCTCGACTTCGAGGGTCTCGTTGAAAATGCCCAGAAAACGCAGAAATCCCTCGCCACCCGGATAGCTGCCGGCGAACGAAAGGCCGGAGCCTTCCTCCAGCATGAAGTCCGGATCGCACAACGAGAGGATCGTGTCGCTATCGCCAGCGAACACGGCGGTGACGAAGCGTTCCATAATGGCAAGATTGGCATTGTCCGGCATCATTGGCTCCCCGGGTTAGGTTTAGTGATCTGGATCATTCGACAGTCTCCCGCAAAGTCAGTTTTGCGGCGCAATGCCGGCACCGGTTGAAGTGATCGGCTCTTCGCCGGCCAGCTTGACGCGGTTCAGTTCGCGACCGCAATCGAGATCGAATGGCACAACACGGTGCACCGTGCCGGTGTTGTCCCAGATCAGAATGTCGCCGACTTGCCACTCGTGGCGGTAGATGTGCTCCGGGCGTTCTGAGAGTGCCATCAGTCGTTTGACCAGCATATCGCTTTCCGCCTCGGGTAGTTCCACGATCCGCTTCATCGTTTCGCCGAGCAAGAGCGACTTGCGCCCCGTGCGGTGGAGCCAGACCAGCGGATGGGTGGTCGCGGGAATTGCCCCTTCGCCCCAGAGCGAAAGCTGCCAGTCGCTGGGGTTGGGAAAGGCCTTGCGCTGGATGGTTTCCTGCGAATGGACTGCGTGCAGAGTGTCGAAAATAGCCCGATCTTCCGGGCCAAGGTTATCGTAGATCGCATAGGTATTGGCGAACTCGGTCTGGCCGCCTTGCGGGGCCACGGTCCGGCAAAGCAGCACCGAGGCGAGCGCCGGATATTCCATGTAGGTATCGTCAAAGTGGAACATGAATGTTCCCTCGGTGTATTCGGCGAAGATCGGGCTCTTGCTCTTGTCGGAAGACACTTTGGTGAGGTCAGTGCCATGCTCATTGCGCGGCACACCCAGCGTCTTGGCAAACTGGACCTGCTCCTGATCGTCCATTCCGGTATCGCGCAGCAGCAGCACGCCGCGCTGTTCGAGCAGGGCCCGCAAGTCTTTCGCGATCGATCCGTCGAGCAGCATCTCACGTGCCGCGAAGACCTGCGTGCCGATGTGGGGCCTCAGGTCTCTGGTGGTAAAAGTCATGCCAGTTTTCTCCGTCTGAGGTCTTTAATACCCCCGGAACTGCGGCTTGCGCTTCTCCATGAAGGCGCGGCCGGCTTCCTTGCCGTCGTGCGACAGGCTCGCGCGGGCATTGGCCGGGCCTTCGATCGCCATGGTATCCTCGAGCGTGCCGGTTTCCGCCGCATTGAGATTGCGCTTGATCCCGGCGTAGGCAAGGCCTGGCCCATCTGCAAAGCGCTGCGCGAGGGCGCGGGTTTCTGCCTCCAGCGCGTCGTCCGCCACCACCCGGCTTACCAGGCCGATGGCGAGTGCCTCTGCGGCGCCGATCTTCTCGTCGAGGAGATAGAGCTCGCGCGCCTTGGCCGGGCCTACCAGTCTCGTCAGCAGATAGCTGCCCCCCGGATCGCCGCAGCGCCCGGCGCTGGCGAATGCGGTCTTGAGCACGGCAGTTTCGGAGGCAATGCGCAAGTCACAGGCGGCCGCCAACACCAGCCCGGATCCCGCGGCCGGCCCGCGGATAGAGGCAATGGTCGGCTTGCTCATGCGGTGAAGCAGGATCGGGATCTGGGCATCCTCGACCATCCGCGTGGCCGCCTGTTCGGGCTCCAGCCACAGGGGATTGTCCTGCCACTTCGCCGCGAGCGGATCGTCTTCCATCCCGCCAGCAAGGTCAAAACCAGCGCAGAAGCCGCGCCCCGCGCCCGTCAGCACCAGGCATTTCACGCCGGGATCGCGCGAGGCATCGACCAGTGCCGTGTGCAGTTCGCGCATCAGCGCGCCGGTCAACGTGTTGAGCCGTTCCGGGCGGCTCAGCGTCAGGGTGCGCACGGCCCCTTCATCAGATATCAGCAGCATCACGTGGCTTTCTTGATTCCGAGGTGATCGGTCAGCACGAACTGGCCGGACTGCACATAAGCAGAGGCATGGCCGAGCTGGTGGATATCGAAACAGGCCTGCACTGCGGCATACTGTCCCTGGATATCGAGCGTCTGGTTGACCACGCGCTTGGCCATGGCAAGCGCATGGGGATGCATTCCGGCGATCCGCAGTGCCATCTCGCGCGCGGTGCTCTGCAATTCGTCAAGCGGCACGACGCGGTTGACCATGCCCAGCTCGCGCGCCTCTTCGGCGGTGATCGAGGAGGCCATGAACAGCATTTCCTTGGCCTTGCGCGCGCCCAGTTCCCAGGTGTGGGCGTGGTATTCCACACCGCCGATGCCCATCAGCACGACGGGATCGGAAAACTTGGCGTTGTCGGCCGCGACGATCAGGTCGCAGGGCCACGCAAGCATCAGGCCGCCGGCGATGCAGGCACCTTGCACGGCGGCAATCGAGGGCTTGGGAATATCGCGCCAGCGCCGCGAATAGCCGAGGAAATGCTTCGCCTCCCAGGTGTAGAGCCCCATCGTCCCGGTTTGCTTCAACCCCGCACTGACTTTTGCGATATTCTCGCTGCCCTTGTTGGCATCGGGCGAAGTGTCATGCCCGGCGGAGAAATGCGGGCCTTCTGCGTTGAGCAGGATGACGCGGACATTGTCGTCAGCGGCGGCGCGCTCCCAGGCATCGTTGAGCGCGTTAAGCAGCGCCTCGTTCTGCGCATTGCGCCGATCAGGCCGGTTCAGCGTAATCGTCGCAATGTTGTCGGCGACGGAATAGAGTATGACTTCTGACACCAATTATCTCCCGGACAGGCATATTTGCCTCGCGGGCGATCCTTGCATCGCGGGCCGGGCAAGTCCATCCTGATCGGCAGCGATTTTCAGCGCCCCTAAGGCGTCGCCGCACCGCTCGAGTATCTCGAGGAATTCGGAGCCCAAGCGCCCGATGAAGTGGAAAAAGTGTTTTCCAGAAACTTCAAATGTCTGCTCGAGGTTGAACCGATCTAGATTAGTCCAGGGACGATCCGTGCTTTCACCGACTTGGCATAATCGACATACAGCGGATCCTGCAGCAGGAACTTTTCCTCTTCAATCGCGCGCAGATAGAGCAGCACCCAGGTGATCGCATAGATCGCCACGTTCCAGAACGAGAAGAAGAGCAGCATGAAGCCGATGTGATTGAGCACGTAGCCGGTGTACATCGGGTGACGCACGAAACGATAGGCGCCGCCCGACTTGACCCCACGGTTGGCCGGGATCAACCCGAAACTGCGGCGCAGCGAGAGTTTTGCGGCCAGAGCGATGGCAGTACCGGTCCAGATCAGCGGCGCGGTGACCCAGTCAGGTGCCAGCATTTCGCCTTCGGGGAAAACCAGCAAAGAAGCGCCGGTGCCAGCAAAGGCGATGAATGTGGTGTAGAACGAGGCTGACCAGGTGCCTTTGCGCTGGAAAACCAGAAACACGACCGCCGACACTTCGCTCGCGAGCAGAAGCAACACATGCGGATGCAGGCCGAGCACCGGAATCAGACGCCAGATGACCATGCCTGCAAGGATGATCAGTACGACGCGTTCCGCCAGCCTGACAAATTCCGACATGATCGTCTCCCGATTGCTCATTGAGACTTAATGCGGGAGGCGTGGTTAAGAATTTGCTAAGGCTGTTTTGGTGCAGAAGTCTGGTGACATGACGCGCTTGTGCCATCATTCGGCCGGTCACGGCTAGCTATGCCTACTTCAGGCTGAGCAGCTTATAACTGTCGTCATCCGGAAAGCGCCCGCCCGGCTCGATCATGATGCCGAGCATGCCCTGCGACCAGTCGGCGGAATCTGGATATTGGCGGAACCAGTCGGTCACCACCTTGCGTTTCATGATACGCCACTCATCGCCGCGCTTCTCCAGTGTATCGAGATAGCGGCCCGCACCGATCACGTCATTTTTCGTCCCGTCGGGCAGGTTGATGCGGTGGAAGCCGTAGAAATAGCTTTCGCAGTCGGCGGTGTTGCCGTGTAGCGCCATCAGGGTGTTCGAGATGAAGTGCTGCGACTGGTCCATTGATTCCATAACCGGGAAGGACCAGGCGATGAATTCCTCCGCATTGCCAGTAAAGCTCATGTGGTTATCCGTGCAATCGGGCCAATAGGCGCTGCGCACCATAGCGGCATCGAGCCGATCGACCCCGCGTGAATAGCGATAGAGGCATTCGCGGATTGCTTCGCGGTCGGCAAGTTCGGCAAGGATCTGGCTGGTGGGGGTGGTCATGGCGTTCTCTCCCGTTCTGTGCGCCATAATTGCGCAGCGCGGCGGGGGCATGCAAGGAAAAGCGCAGCTACGGGTGACGCGCGCCCGTCGATGCCCTAGACTTGCCGCATGGGCGATGAATCGAGCGATGTTGGGGGCGATGATCCCACTGTCTGGCGCTATGTCAGCGCCAGCAGGGCGCATGTCGTGGTCGATGCCGCCGCCTATTTCGAGTTGATCCACGAGACAATGCTGCGCGCGCGCCAGCAGATTTTCCTCATCGGCTGGGATTTCGATTCGCGCATTCATCTGGCAGGCGGGCGGCGCTGGTGGAACCTGCCCCGTAAAGAGCAGTTTCCGGCAAGGCTCGGCGCATTTTTCATCTGGCTGGTAAAGCGCAATCCGGATTTGCAGATTCGTCTGCTCAAGTGGAACTTCGGGGCGCTGCGGTTCCTGTTTCGCGGCTCGATGATCATCGACCTGGTGCGCTGGTACTGGAACCGGTCCATCATATTCAAGTTTGATTCGGCCCATCCGCTGGGTTGCAGCCATCATCAGAAACTGGTGGTAATCGATGACCGCTTCGCCGTTTGCGGCGGGATCGACATGACTTCTGATCGCTGGGACACGCCGGATCACAATCACGAGGATTTGCGTCGCCGCCGCGCTAACGGCAGGCCATATGGCCCATGGCACGACATTACGATGATGCTGGAGGGCGAGGCGGCAAAGGCGCTGGGTGAGCTCGGACGACTGCGCTGGCGGCAATCTGGCGGCAAACCGATGGAGCCCTGCCAGCCGCAGGAAGAAAGCCCATGGCCTGCCCGTCTCTCCGCGGAATTCCGCGATGTGGAAATCGGCATTGCCCGGACGCGCGCTGCCTATCACAAGATTTCTGAACAGCGGGAGGTCGAGGCTCTGTTCCTTGTCCAGATCGCCCGGGCAAAGCGCTTCGTCTATGCTGAGAATCAGTATTTCGCCTCGCGCAGGATAGCCGAAGCCATCGCAGAACGATTGTCTGAACCGGACCCGCCAGAATTCGTGCTGATCATGCCCGAGACGTCCGAAGGCTGGCTTGAGCAGACTGCCATGGACGGCGCGCGGGTGCGTCTTTTGCATGCCATTGCCGAGCGTGACCATGCCAAGCGGTTCCGGGTCTTCGTGCCCAAGACTTCGGGAGGGCGGGCCATCTATGTCCACGCCAAGCTGATGATCGTCGACGATGAGATTGTCCGGGTCGGCTCGGCCAACATGAACAACCGCTCGATGGGGCTGGATACCGAAGCGGACATTTTCATAGATGCCGCCCGGCCCGCAAACAGCCATGTGCCGCCGATTATCGGCCGCTTGCGCCACCGCTTGCTCGCTGAACACTGCGGCCTTGCCCAGGAAGAAATGGACGCCTTGCTGGCCAGGCATGGCACCATGACCGCCGCGATCGATGCAGCCAGAAGCCCGGGCAAACGGCTTGAACCTTTTAGCTTGCGTCCGCTCACGGATCGGGAGAAAGCGCTTGTGGACAGCGCCTTGCTCGATCCGGAGAGACCAGGCGAGTGGTTCGAACCGATTGGGCTGAAGCGGGGATTGTTCAGGCGCGGCGGGATGTTGCGCCCGCCGAATTGATGAGAGGATGCATATGAGCGGTCATGGTCATGGCAATGATCCCGATGATGTTCACGGCGCAGGCGATGAAGGGCCGATGGCAAAACTGCCTGTGCCGGAAGACGTACAGGAAGCCATCAGAACCCTGATCCGCTGGTCGGGCGACGATCCCGAGCGCGAGGGACTGCGCGATACGCCAAAGCGCGTGGCGCGGGCCTGGCGGGAATATTGCGAGGGTTACGGCGATGACCCTGCCTACCATCTTTCGCGACGGTTCGCGGAAGTCGGTGGCTACAACGAATTGGTGCTGCTGAAGGACATCCCCTTCCATTCGCACTGCGAGCACCACATGGCCCCGATCATCGGCAAAGCGGCGATCGCCTATATGCCGCGCGACAGCGTCGTTGGCATTTCCAAGCTCGCCCGCGTGCTTAACGCCTTTGCGCGCCGGTTGCAGATTCAGGAGCGTCTGACCGCCGAAGTCGCACAGTGCATCTGGGATCATCTCCAGCCACAGGGGGTCGCCGTGGTGATCGAGGCGAGCCACGCCTGCATGACCGCGCGCGGGGTCCGCACCCCGGGAGTCGGGATGGTCACCAGCCGTTTGATGGGCTGTTTCCTCGAAGATGAGCGCAGCCGCAAGGAAATGCTCAGTCTGATGGGCTATTGAGCAGATCAGCCGGGAGCAGGGCATGGCGGACTATTACACCATCGAAATGCCGCCCGCGGTGCGCGAACTCAGCAGGAAAGCCTCGATCGTCGGAATTGGCGAGACAGATTACGCGGATGACTACAGGGCGCAGCGCGCCAAGGCGCCTGGCTATGAGCCTCCCACGGTTGAGAGTTTGGCAATCCGTGCGTTCGAGCGGGCGCTTGCGGACAGCGGACTGCGGCGGGAAGACATCGACGGGCTGACCTGCTCCTTCACTTATGGGGGGCCGCCGCCTGATGAAATGGCGCAAATGCTGGGCCTGTCGCCGGCCTACCGCAAAGCGAACGGCAATATCATGGCTGGGCCTCTGCCGGTGGTCTGCGCAGCAATTGCCGAGGGCAAGGCAGATTGTGTCGCCATGGTTTATGGCGTCGCCTCGCGCTCGATCGGGCGGGTGTTCGGCGGCACACGACCGGGCAGCCTGCAGGGTGGGCCATCCTCATATTACTACTACCATCCGTGGGGCTGGAGCAGCCAGGCCGCGCACTGGGCAATGATTTTTGCGCATTATCAGGCGAAATACGGCGTGCGCGAGGAAGACCTGGGCGCGGTGGCGCAGCAGGTGCGCCGCCATGCATCACGCAATCCCGCTGCGGTGATGCAAAAGCAGTTCTCGATCGAGGAATACATGGCATCGCGTTACATAGTGCGGCCGCTGCACCTGCTCGACATTTGCCTGGTCAACGACGGCGCGGTCTGTCTGATTGTGCGCCGCGCCGATCTGGCACGCGACATGGCGCACACGCCGGTCGATGTTGCAGGTTGGGGCGAAGCCAAGATCAAGCACAGCAAACTTGATTTCATGGTCCGCCAGCAATTGCGCCCGCAAATCGTCGAGGCGGGCCGGCAGGCTTTTGATATGGCGGGGCTCAGCCAGTCAGATATCGGTCACTTCGAAGGCTATGACGCCAGCTCGTTTCACCTCATAAACCAGATCGAGGGCCTTGGCTTCGCTGCTCAGGGCGAGGGCATCGCCTTTTGTCAGGCGGGAGAAATGGACCTTGGCGGCCGATTGCCGACCAACACCGAAGGCGGCAACCTCTCCGCCTCCTACATGCATGGCTGGAGCCAGGTCGCCGAGACGGTGCGCCAACTGCGGGGCGAGGCGGGCGAGCGGCAGGTTGCCGATCTGACCTATGCCATGACCTCGCTCGCCCAGACCGATCAGGCGCATCCGCTCATCTTCGCCCGGGGAGACGCGGCATGAGCGAGAAACGCGCCGACCGCACGCTTGGCCCCGGCCATAGCACGTTCTGGGACTATTGCGCCGCCGGGGAACTGCGGCTGCAAAAGTGCGACGACTGCGGCGCACTGACCTGGCCGGTCGAGCAGACCTGCGATCAATGCGGCGGAGGGGCGCTGCACTGGGAACGCATGTCAGGCGCGGGCAAGGTGGTGAGCTGGTGCCAGTTCCATCAGGACTATTATGGCGGATCGCCACCGGTGCCCCATGATTGCATCCTCGTGGAACTCGCCGAAGGGGTGTTGTTCATGAGCAACCCCTTGGGCTTTGGTTTTGACGGGATGAAATTGGACATGCCAGTCCGGCTCGCATTCATCGATTGCGAGGATTCGGCCGGGACTTTCAAGCTGCCGGTGTTCGAGCGGGCTTAATCCAGTACGGCCTTGGCGATGTCCTGACGACGATTGAACCGGGGCATGGCATGTCTCTCATTGGCTGGCAGGCAGCAGAGTCTTGATAGAGCGCCGCTGCACGTTATGATCGCCCCCAGGTCAGAGTGGGACCAGACGGGGACAATGGCAAGATGACACAGACTGCACTCGCGACCGATGCCGCTCCGTCCCCCGAGGACCACAGCGCCGACTCCGGCAAAGCCCCCACCATCGCTGATCTGATGACACCGCCGGTGGGCGTGTTCTCGCCGCAAATCACAGTTGCCCAAGCGATTGAGGAACTGCGTGAGCACGTCAAAACCGCATTTATCACTTACCTCTATCTCACCGATCCGGCCGGGCGTTTGGTCGGGCTGGTGGTGATGCGTGAAATGCTGCTGGCAAAACCGGAGGACACGCTTGGCTCGATCATGCTCGCCGATCCCTTCGCGCTGGAGGCAGCCACCCCGCTCGACGAAGCTTTGCGGCAGGCGCTCAAGAAGCATTTCCCGGTCTATCCGGTGGTCGATGCGAAAGGGCGGCTGGCGGGGCTGGTGCGCGGCGAGACGCTTTTCGCCAACCGGGCGATCGAAATTTCCGGCCAGTCCGGCGCCATGGTCGGTGTCGACCGCGAGGAACGGCTGGCCACGACGATCACGCGCAGCCTGAAGCTGCGCCACCCGTGGCTGCAGGTGAACCTGCTGACGGCCTTCATCGCCGCAGCCGTGGTTGGCGCGTTCGAGGATACGTTGAGCCGGCTGGTGATCCTCGCGGTGTTTCTGCCGGTCATGGCCGGGCAAACCGGCAATACCGGATGCCAGGCGCTGGCGGTGACCTTGCGCGGAATGACTTTGGGCGACCTTCGCGCCGGCGCGGCGCGATCACTAGTGCGCAAAGAGGCAATGCTGGGTTTTTTCAACGGCTTGCTGGTTGGTGTGACAGCCGGGATTGGTATGTATGCCTATGCCACCATGCAGGGCGAGGCCCAGCCGGTGATGCTTGCCGGGGTGGTGATGGTCTCGATGATCGTGGCCTGTTCGGTCAGCGGGGTGGCCGGAGCGATGATTCCGCTCACCCTGAAGCGGCTGGGCGCCGATCCGGCGACAGCTTCGAGCATTTTCCTGACCACTGCCAGCGATGTCGCCAGCATGGGAATATTCCTGGGGCTGGCGGCGATGCTGCTGTGAAACAGTCAGTGGCTTCAATTTCACAGCCCTGCACAGAGACTTAATAGAGATGATTCCAATGTGTAATGTGGTTGTATAATAATGATATTCATATTAGTTTAAAAAAGTTTTTTAGGATACGATAATGTTCACAAAATTTGGAAAGCAGAAACCTAAATTAGGTCGACGAATATTGAGTTGTAATCAGTGTAAACGGAGATCAATCCATATTATTGAAACTTGCTTTGTTGGGTCGTGGAGCGATGATGAAGCAATGATGAGCGGGGGAACGGAGTTCACTCTATGCCGCTGTGGCGGATGTGATAGTGTAATATTTGTAACGGATGAGTGGGATTCTGAAAACATAGAATATGATAACAATGAAGAGGTTAGTGCAATTGTAATAACAAAACAGTATCCTCCTGTTCTTAGC
>JANLSP010000158.1:0-3252 GCA_031362485.1 Novosphingobium sp. | reverse complement strand
GCGGCCGCAGCGGCGGTCGAGGTGGCGCGTGAGCAGGTTGCGGCATTGTTGCCCAAAGGCGGCCGGGTCATTTTTACCAGCGGAGCAACGGAGGCGATCAATCAGGCCATTCTGGGCGGGCCGCCCGGAGGTATCGCCTTTTCGGCAATCGAACACTCGGCCGTGGTCAATGCCGCGCTGGCCAGCGGCGCGAATTGCCAGGAATTGTCCGTCAGCAGTGACGGTCTGGTCGATCCCGAAGTGGAGTTTGCCCCCGGAACTGGCCTTGTCGCCGTCATGCAAGTCAACAACGAGATCGGCACGATCCAGCCTGTCGCCCGATTGGCCGCTCGAGCCCAAGAAGCGGGTGCACTGTTCCTGTGCGATGCAGTGCAGGGCGCGGGCAAACTCGAGCCGCCCGAAAATGCCGACATGATCGCGCTTACTGCGCACAAGCTCTATGGCCCCAAGGGCATCGGTGCCTTGTGGGTGCGCGACGGGGTCAAGATCGCCCCGCTGATCCACGGTGGCGGGCAGGAAGGCGGACTGCGCTCGGGCACTCTCAGCCCAGCGCTCTGCGCCGGATTTGGCGCTGCTGCGGCGCTGGCGAAAGAACGGATGGATGCCGATTTTCAGCACCTTGCGGGGCTGACCGGCCTTGCCCTTTCGATCCTTTCACGTTGGTCGATCAACGGCAGCAAGATTTCGCGCTGGCCGGGCAATCTCAGCCTGCGTCTTGAAGGTCTCAATTTCCCTCGCCTGATGAGCGACTGTCGCCAAATTGCTTTCTCCGCCGGTTCAGCCTGCGGCAGTGGCACCGGCGCACCCAGCAGGGTTCTGACAGCAATCGGGCTCGAACCCCGCAGTGCTCGGAGTTCTATCCGTTTGGGATTCGGGCGTTATACGACTAGGGACGAAGTCGAGCTGGCTTGCCATGCGATCGATGCTGCGGCGCAGTCACAAGGAGTTTAGAGCTTGGTCAAAGTGACCTTCTTCAACCCCGATGGTGGGCGTGTGGAGCGTGAAGGCACGGAAGGCACAACCCTGCTTGCTCTTGCCCAGGCAGCAGGATTGCCGCTGGAAGGCACCTGTGAGGGCCAGATGGCCTGCTCGACCTGCCATGTAATCATCGCGGCAGAATGGTTTGACAAGCTGCCTTCGGCCAGCGGCGACGAGGAAGACATGCTCGATCTTGCCGCCGGGGTGGCCCGCACCAGCCGGCTTTCCTGCCAGATCGTGCTCTCGACCCAACTCGATGGCCTCGAACTTCGCATTCCGGGCGAGAGTTACGACATGCAGCGGCGGTAGGCCGGATTGGCGTCAGTCCTTGCGGGCAATCCGCGCAATGGCTTCCATTCCCGGCAAGGTCACGCTGGCAAGTCGCAAGGTGGTAAAGGGCGAATCGCGCCAGCGCGCATATCGCGAAGCGAGGCGCGCTTCGTCGCCAATCAGTGCGCCGTCGTCGATATAGGAATCGGGAACCGTTGCGATTGCCTCATCCTTGCGGCCTGCAAGATAGAGCTCCTGAATCCGCGCTGCCTCTGCCGCATACCCGCGCTCGACCATGGCATCGTTGTGGAAATTCTTGCCCGCCGCGCCCATACCCCCCACATAGAGCGCGATCATCGGCTTGATCGCATCAATCGCCATTTTGACGTTCTCGGTGAGCACCAGATGCGAAATCCCGACGAGCTCGAGATCGGCGAGCGTGCGCCCGTCGCTGCGCCGCGCCAGTCCCTCTTCAAGCTGGGTCACTTTGTCGGCGAGAGTATCGGGCGTGATGTGCATCGACAGCCAGCCATCGGAAATCTCGCCCGTCAGACGGACGTTGCCGGGGGTCGAGGTGCCCAGCATAATGGGAATGTCGGGATTGCCATGGAGGATCGACTTTAGCGGCTTGCCAAGCCCCGTCGCGCCTTCGCCGATGTAGGGCAGGGCGATTTCCTTGCCGTCATGCGTCACCGGCGCCTCGCGGGCCCAGATCTTGCGCATAATCGCGACATAGTCGCGAATTCGGGTCATCGGCTTGCCCCAGGGCTGACCATACCAGCCCTCGACGATTTGCGGACCCGAAACACCCAATCCTACGACCATGCGCCCGCGCCCGGCCAGCTCCTCAATGGTCTGCGCAGTCATCGCGCAGTTGGCCGGCGTTCGTGCAGCGAGCTGGGCGATGCCGGTGCAGAGGCGAATGTGCTTGGTCTGTGCCGCAATGAAGGCCAGCGGGCTGAACACGTCCGAGCCATAACTTTCGGCCGTCCAGATCGAATCGAAGCCGAGTTCCTCGGCGCGCAGGATCAGGTCCATCGGCAGGGCCATCTTCGCGCCGCTGTAACCGAGTTCAAGTCCAAGTTTCATGTCTGTCCATCCTAGAGCTTTTCATGCTCGATAGCCGGTGCGATAGACGGTGCAATGGAATTCGAAGTTTTGCCCGTCACGCGTTATCAGCAAAATTGCTCGATCCTGTGGTGCGAGCGTACAATGCGTGCGGCGGTGATCGATCCTGGCGGGGATATTCCCGAGATTATCAATTTCCTCGAGCTGATGGACCTGACTGCCGACGTGGCGCTGATTACTCACGGCCATTTCGACCATTGCGGCGGCGCGGCGCAATTTGCCGAGCTTACGGGCGCACGGATCGAAGGCCCGCACATCGGGGATGCCCATGTCATCGCCGGGCTGGCCGACTGGGCGGCGCAGCATGGTTTGCCTGGCGCGCGAAGCTATGAGCCGTCGCGCTGGCTGCAGCACGGCGACCGGGTAACTTTCGGCGAGGAAGAGCTGGAAGTGCTGCATTGCCCCGGCCACTGCCGCGGCCATGTCGCCTATTTCAGCGCGAGCCGCCGCCATGCCTTCGTCGGCGATATCCTGTTTCGCGGCAGCATCGGCGCGTGGGAGCATAGTGACGGCGACCTGCCGACGCTGGTCAATTCGATCCGCACCCGATTGTTTCCACTGGGCGATGATGTTGGCTTCGTGCCCGGCCACGGTGAAAATTCAACGATGGCGCGCGAACGGCTACATAATCCGTTCGTTGGCGAGGAAGCCATGGAGCGGTGGCGCGCGCGCTTTGACAATCACGTGTGATCGGCATGCTAATGTCGCCGTCGACGAAGCACTGACGACAACTCGCGCAGCCCGAAAACGGCTCCAACAAGAACTTGTGGTGCTGGCCGACGCCGTGTGCGGATTTCCGGAAGGCTTTCCGCAAGCCGGTTGCGGACGTTTTGTACTATAATCGGTTCTAGACTGCTTCCAGCGCATAGCCCGCTG
>JANLSP010000112.1:0-19635 GCA_031362485.1 Novosphingobium sp. | reverse complement strand
ACCATGCCGGGGACTATGGAGTTGACCCGAATGCCGAGCGGCGCGCCTTCCATGGCGGCGACCGCAGTGAAGTGGATCAGCGCCGCCTTTGATGCCGAATAACTCGACATGCGTGCGGCGGCGAGCAGGCCGTTGGTCGAGGCGACATTGACAATCGAGCCGCCGCCCTGCCGCGCCATGACTTTCATCGCCGCCTTGGTGCCAACAAAGGCAGCATCGGCGTTGACCGCAAAGTCCTTGCGCCAGCGCTCGAGAGTCAGGTCGGCTATTGCGGCATAATTGTTCGACATGGCATTATTGACCAGCATATCGAGCCTGCCATGGCGCGCGGCGATATCCTCGACCAGCGCAGAGTAATTGTCGGTCTTTGCGACATCGAGAACATGCGCCTCGCCATTTCCGGCTTCGACCAGTTCGGCAAGGCCCGTGTCGAGTCGCTCACGGTTGCGGGCGCAAATCGCCACGGTGGCGCCGCGCGCGGCAAGCAGTTTCGCTGTCGCCAGCCCGATTCCCTCGCTTGCGCCAGTGACCAGCGCCACTTTGCCTTCCATGTCCCTCAGCGTAGCCAAGCCATTTCTCCCGGGTTGATAACGCATTTTGCGGTTCCTCTTGCCATTTTGTCAATATCATGCGTAATTGAGTCGGTAACATTTTACGAAAATGTGGAGAAGTGATGTCGGTCCTGACAGGCAAAGTCGCATTGGTCACCGGTGCGGGACAAGGGGTTGGGCAAGGAATTGCCCTGGCATTCGCCAGCGCCGGCGCCTCAGTCGCGCTGGCCGGACGAACGCTCGAAAAAGTCGAGGCCACGGCCAGCATGGTCCGCGAGCGCGGCGGTGAAGCCCTTGCACTCCCCTGCAATGTCAAGTCAGTTGCTGATCTTGCCGAAGCCGTCGAGGCTACGGTCACCCGGTTCGGCGGGCTCGACGTGCTGGTTAACAACGCGCAGGAGGTGCCGCTCGGCAAGCTCGACGATGTTACCGACGAGGCATTCATCGCAGGCTTTGAATCGGGCCCTCTCGCCTCCTTCAGGCTGATGAAGCTTGCCCGCCCGCACATGGCGGCGCGCGGCGGCGGCACCATGTTCAACCTCGCTTCCTCCGCCGGGACACGTTGGGATATGACCGGCTACGGTGCATACGGCGCGATCAAGCAGGCGACGCGCGTGCTCACCCGCGCGGCGGCTGCCGAATGGGGCCGCGAGGGCATTCGCGTGCTGACCATCGCCCCGCACGCCGAATCGCCCGGCCTCAAGTGGTGGGTCGAGAACAATCCGGACGAGGCCGAGGCCTTCTTCGAGACAATCCCCCTGGGACGCATCGGCAGGCTTGAGGAAGACATCGGCCGCGCCATCGTTGCGCTGTGCGGGCCGGACATGGGATACCTCACTGGCGCGACTATCCCGCTCGACGGCGGCCAGGCAAACTTCGACTGAGCCGGGAGAGATGGAAAAGGTCATCTGCGCGCTCTGGCGGTACGACGGCGAGGAGATCGCCACGTTCAACGCACGGCTGCTAACCTCTCTGCCCGGCGCATTGGCTCATGCCGGGGCCCAAGGCATCCGGATCAACCTGCGCGACGACGCGGTGATGCCCGCCGATGGCTTGGTGCAGCGCTGGCAATCTCCGCAGCAGGATGCCGTCGTCCAGTTCTGGCTACCATCGGCCAACGACCTGTTCCGCGGCCCAGCCGACGCCGCCATTGGCGCGCACTGCAATCGCTTTGCCGCCTGGCTGGTCACTGAATCGACGATTATCGCCAACCGGGATCACCCATCCTCCGGCGGCATACGCACCCGGGGCTGGTCGCAGGCGAGCTTCATCTCGTTCCGCTCCGATGTGCCGCGCGAGACGGCGCTGGCGCACTGGCTTACGCACCACACGCGGATCGCGATCGATACTCAAGCCAATTTCGAATATGTCCAGAACTTGGTCGTGCGCCCGCTCACTGACGCGGCGCCTGCCTACGATGCCTTCGTCGAGGAATGTTTCCCGGACGCGGCGATGACCTTGCCCGCAGCCTTTTTCGATGCCGTCGGCGACGAGGCGCGGTTCGAAGCCAACCTTGCTGCCATGATGCAGAGCTGCGCCGCTTTTATCGACTTCACCAGGATTGACATCATCCCGACAAGCCAGTTCGTGTTTGCCGGGCAAGGTCAGGGGAGCCAGCGATGAGCAAGGGTAAGGTCGCACTGGTAACAGGTGCCAGCCGGGGTGCAGGGGCAGGCATTGCGCGCGGCCTGGGTGAGCTGGGATACACAGTCTATGTCACCGGCCGCACCGTCACCCCGGGCGATGCCAGGGGCTGGGATGGCACCGTACTCCCAGGCACCGTCGCCGGAACCGCTGCGCGGGTGACCGAGCTGGGCGGCAAGGGCGTACCCGTACTTTGCGATCACGGCGACGATGCCCAGGTCGCGCAGGTTTTCGAGCAGATCATGGATGAGGCCGGGCGACTCGACATGCTGATCAACAATGCGGCAATGATCCATCACCAGCTGATCGAGAAGAAGCCGTTCTGGGACAAGGAACTGGAGGCGGTGGGCATCATCGATGTCGGCTTGCGCTCAGCTTATGTCGCCTCGTGGCATGCCGCCAGGATCATGGTGCCGCAGGGTTCGGGGCTGATTGCATTTACCTCTTCGTTCGGCGCTAGCTGCTATATGCACGGCCCCGCTTATGGCGCGCAAAAGGCTGGAATCGACAAGCTGGCGCACGACATGGAGCATGACCTGCGCGGCACCGGGGTCGTCGCCGTGTCGATCTGGCTGGGGCCGCAGATCACCGAACGCTCCGAAATCGCCCGGCGGACCAATCCCGAACAATATGAGGGCTTCATTGCCATGGCCGAGAACCCGGAATTCACCGCGCATATCCTCGATGCAATTGACCGCGCGCCAAACCGCGACGAACTGTCGGGCCAAACCCTGATCGGCGCAGAAATCGCCCGCGAACTTGGCATCACCGACCGGGGCCAGGACCGGCCCTCGCACCGCGAAATGCTCGGCTCGCCGCGCCCCAAGAATCCGGCAGCGGTGTACTGACGTGGCAAGCCAGATCGACCCTGTCCTCGCACAGGTTGCTGCACCCGGATCGCCCTTCGAAATCGGCGAGCGTGACGGCTTGCGCCAGTTCCTCAACGCGCCGCCAGACCTCAACATGCTGATCGAAAACGCCCGCGCCTTCGGTGACAGAACATTCATCGTCGAAGCGGATCGCAGGTTCAGCTTCGCGCAAGTTTTTGACTGGCGCGATGCGCTGGTGCCGCAACTGGGGATCAAGCGCGGCGAGCGGGTGGCAATCTGCATGCGTAACCGCGCCGAATGGATGGTTGCTTTCCTGGCAGTCATCAAGGCTGGCGGTGTTGCGGCACTGCTCAACAGCCGCGGATCGCCCGCTGAGCTGGTGGCGATGATCGAGGATGTCACGCCTGCGCTCGTATTGACCGACGGCGAGCGCGCCAGGATGCTCCTCGAGGGCGGCTATGTCGGGCGCTTGTTGGTTCTCACACAGCCGCTCGAACCCGCCATGCCTGCGCTGGATGCTGACGAGGAGGTGGCCCACCCGGATGACCCATGCGCCATCCTGTTTACCTCCGGAACCACGGGCAGGGTCAAGGGCGCGGTGCTGAGCCACCGCAATCTCATCACCGGGCTTATGGGGGTGCAGTTATCCGGCGCGATGATCCTGACCAAGTTGGCAGACCACTATGGCATGCCCGTCGAACAGATGATGGCGGGGATGCCGCAAGAGGCCGTGCTGCTGGTCTATCCCCTGTTCCATATCTCCGGACTTGGATCGGCCTTTCTCTCGCCGATGTTCAGCGGCTCCAAGGTGGTCATCATGCGCCGCTGGGACGCGCAGGAAGCGCTCCGCTTGATCGCCGAAGAACGGGTGACGATGTTCACTGGCGTGCCCACCATGCTGTGGGACGTTATCCATTCCGCCAAGCCGGGTGAAGCTGACCTCTCCTCGGTTGGCAATATCGCCAGCGGCGGTCAGGCGCTGCCGGTCAATCTCATCACCGCGATGCAAAAACTTTGCCCGACTGCTTCCATGGGCACCGGCTATGGCATGACCGAATGCTCCGGCGCGGTAGCGCAATCGGTGGGAGAGGACTTCGTCCGCAAACCTAGTTCGGCGGGTCGCGTTCTACCGCTCGTCGATATGCGCATTCTCGGCCCCGGTGGCGCAGCATTGCCACGCGGCGAAACCGGCGAAATCTCGGTGCGCGGCGCGATGGTGATGCGGGGCTATTGGAACCGGCCCGAAGAGACGGCAGCTGTCCTCTCGCCTGACGGCTGGCTCAAGACCGGCGATGTCGGCTTCGTCGATGAGGAAGGCTATGTCTTCATTATCGATCGCAAGAAGGACATGGTCATCTCCGGCGGCGAAAACATCTATTGCGCGGAAGTGGAGCGGGTGCTGGGCGAAATGCCTGCCGTGCGCGAATGCGCGGCCTTCGGCATTCCCGACGAGCGGCTGGGCGAGCTGCTGGTCGCCGTGGTTGTCGCCGATGGACTTGGCGAAGATGATATCCGGGGCGAAGTGGCGACCAGACTCGCCCGCTACAAGGCGCCGGGCCGCGTCGCATTTTCCAGTGAAGCGTTGCCGCGCAATGCGGTCGGCAAAGTCGACAAGATCGCGCTGCGCCAGCGCTGGCCTGAACTGATTGGAGAATAGATCATGCCATTTCCAAGCAATATCGGAGTCATCGACACAATGCTCGGTATTCCCGAGGCAGAAGACCGCTCCGACTGGTTCGCTCCCTTTCGCCCGCTGATCAAAGATGCCGAAACGCTTCAGCAGTTCGCGATGCCGGCGCAGTACATGTTCAAGGACGTGCCCCAAACCGGCAAGACCGACGACTACGTCAAATGGACCGTCGATCAGATGGATCGCTTCAACATCGACAAGGCGATGGTTGGCTGGAACGAAAACGACACCTCGCGCCGCGCCAAGCAAATGTACGGCGACCGCTTCTTCTTCGATCTGCCATGTGACCCTAACAAGGGTATGGAGGAAGTGCGCCGAATCAAGCGCATCCATGCCGAAGTGGGGCTTTCGGCGATCAGCGTGTTTCCGGCGGGAACGCTGCCGCAGGTTGCGATCAACCACAAGTACATGTTCCCGCTTTATACCGTGGCGGCCGATCTCGGCCTGCCGGTGTTGCTCAATGTCGGCATTCCGGGGCCGCGCATCCCGATGGAAACGCAGAAGGTCGAATATCTCGACGAGGTCTGCTGGTTCTTCCCCGATCTCAAGGTGGTCATGCGGCACGGTGCCGAGCCGTGGGACGATCTGGCGGTCAAGCTGATGCTCAAGTGGCCGAACCTCTATTATTCGACGAGTGCCTTCGCCCCCAAGCACTACCCGAAGTCGATCATCGATTATGCCAACTCGCGCGGCGCGGACAAGATTATCTATGCGGGCTATTTCCCGATGGGGCTCAGCCTGGATCGCATTTTCAGCGACCTGCAGAACGTGCCGTTCAAAGACGAGGTCTGGCCGAAGTTCCTGCGCGAGAACGCCATCAAGGTGTTCGGTCTTTAGTTCGCGAGTTGAGGAGTAACATCATGAACGATCTTTCCCCCACCGATGCCCGGACCGCGCCGGTCGCCGTCTGGCAAGTGCTTGAGCGCATGTCCAAGGAAGAGCTTGTCGAATGGCGCGTTGCTGAACCCACGAACCGCGCCTCGATTGCCGAGCGCAATCTTGATATTGGCTTTCCGTTCGGCTGGTATGTCGCGATGCTGTCGAGCGAATTGCAGATCGGCGAAGTCAAGCCGGTGCGCTATTTCTCGACTGAACTCGCCATTTGGCGCGGCGAGGACGGCAAGGTCCGCATGGTCGATGCCTATTGCAGGCACTTGGGCGCACATATGGGACATGGCGGCAAGGTTGCGGGCAATCTGCTGGAATGTCCGTTCCACGCCTGGCGCTATGATGGCGAGGAGGGCGTGGTCAAAGATATCCCCTATTCGCCCTCAATCCCGCCGCAGGTGAAGCGCAAATGCACGCGCACATGGCATGTGCATGAGGCCAACCAGTTCATCTGGTTCTGGTATCATCCGCAAGACGCTGCACCGTTGTTTGATGTGGTGGACATTCCCGAGTGCAGCGATCCGGACTGGACGCCCTATGACGAGTGCCGCTGGAACATATGGGGCAGCTTGCAGAATATGGCCGAAAACGGCGTCGATTTTGCCCACTTCAAATATATTCACGGCACCGCGACCATGCCCGAGGCGGAACTGACCTGGGGCGAGTGGAACCGCACTGGCATTGTCCGCGCCAAAATGGGCACACCTAAGGGAGAGGTCGACGGCACGATCACCTCGATCACGCAGGGCGCAGGGCAAGCCTGGGTCCGCTTCACCGGGATTTGTGAAACCTTGCTGCTCGCCTGCATCACGCCGATTGAACCGGACCTGATTTTGGCGCGGTATTTCTATACCCAGACCAAAGAGCAAGCCAACGGTCCGATGGCGGGCCTCGCGCGTGCGATCATCAAGGATGTGAACAAACAGCTCGATCAGGACAAAGTCGTGTGGGATCGCCAGCAATACCAGCCCAGCGCCATCGTTTGCGCGGGCGATGGGCCAATTGCCAAGTTCCGCAACTATTATTCGCGGTTTTACGTCTCTGATGACAGCACGACCAGCGGAGATCGTGCCTTGCAACTGAAAGCTGTGTGATGAAGTTTACCAGACGCGATGCAATCGCCGCAGGGGCAGCCGGAGCCGCTGCGGCCGCCGCAAGTCCCGCGCTTGGTGCGAAAGGGCATGTCATGGACAGTTTGCTTGACCAGCACGATGCGACCGGCCTGGCTGACCTCGTGCGCAAACGGCAGGTTTCGCCCAGCGAACTGCTTGATCTGACCATCGCCCGCGCCGAAGCACTCAACCCGCGTTTCAATTTCATGGCCCAGAAGCATTATGACTATGCCCGCCGCAAGATCGCCGAAGGTCTGCCGCAGGGACCGTTCACCGGGGTTCCCTGGCTGCTCAAGGATCTGAACACCTATATCGCCGGCGAGCTGACTGAGGGAGGAAGCCGGTTCTACAGGGGCTATCGCGCCACAGTCACCTCCGAGCTGGTCCGCCGGATCGAGCGCGCCGGATTGGTCGTTTTCGGCAAGACCACGACGCCCGAATTTGGCCTGACCGGGACCACTGAAAACAAGCTGACCGGCGACACCCGCAATCCGTGGAATGCCGAGCACATCGCTGGCGGCTCCTCCGGCGGCGCAGCAGCAGCAGTAGCGGCAGGCGTTTTGCCCGCCGCTCACGCCACCGATGGCGGCGGCTCGATCCGCATCCCGGCTTCGTGCTGCGGTCTGTTCGGGCTGAAGCCCAGCCGCGGCCGCGTGCCGATGGGGCCGGTCCGCACTGAAGGCTGGGGCGGCATGTCGACCCACCATGCTATAACCCGGTCGGTGCGTGACAGTGCTGCGATCCTCGATGCCACCTGGGGGGTGGAGCCGGGTTCCCGCTATGGCGCGCCTTCGCCCGACGGCACGTTCTTGTCGCAACTGAATCGCAGGCCCGGCAAATTGCGGATAGCGCTGATGATCGACCCGCTTTCGCACAGCCCGGTCGATCCGCAATGCGCCGAAGCCGCGCGCGCTGCGGCGAGACTGTGCGAAAGCCTGGGCCACCATGTCGAGGAAGCCGCACCGAAGATCGACAGCGCGCAGCTCTCGTTCGCGTCTTTCGCGATCATGGGGCCATCAATCGCCGCCGATGTGGCAGACCGCGCCAAGGCGACCGGTATCCAGGCCGGACCAGATGTGCTTGAACCAATCTCGCTGGGCTTCATCGAATATGGCAAGTCGTTCTCGGGCATGGACTTCGCCCGTGCCAACGCCATCTTGCAATCCGCTGCGATCACTATGGCCCAGTTCATGGCCAATTATGATCTGATCCTCTCACCGACGCTGGCTGCGCCGCCACCCAAGCTTGGGCGGATCGGTCTTTCGCCGGATTGCGATTTCCAGACCTGGGGCCAACGCGTGGCCCAGTTCTCGCCCTATGCGCAAATCGCCAACATGACGGGGCAGCCCGCAATGTCAGTGCCGCTGGCAATGTCATCGGAAGGCTTGCCGATCGGCATCATGTTCCTCGCACGTTATGGCGAGGAGGCGGTGTTGCTGCGGCTGGCTTCACAAATCGAGCAAGCCGCGCCGTGGGCAAGCCGGCGACCGGTGGCCTGAGTTTGCTTCCGGGCTATTGCGCTGCCCAGCGCAGTGTCCGGCAGAAAATTGCGAGGCAGCCCTTCACCTCAAGCTGGTTGCCAACAAGGCGCCGCACCTGCGCAGTGTAGGTCTTGCCGGAACGGGGGTCGTAAATCGAGCCTTTCCAGCGATCTCCTGCAACTCGGTTCAACTCAACGATCCTCATGCCCTCAATTGTGCGCGAGCGGAGACTGGGCGCGGGATTGTTTACGTCGCGTGTTGGTGCACCGGGGTCGGGCCGCAACACCCTGTTGATCTGGCCGCACCAACCGGCTCCGCACGGACTGAAGCGGACTATCGATTGTCCGCCGTCAGTGAGCCAATCACCGGCCGGGCTGGCCGGAGCGGCTGCCGCTAAGGGCGCGAAGAACAGAGATAAGGCGGAAATCGCCAGGGCAAATCGCTTCATCGCGGTGTCTCCATTTGATTGAATTGCGCTGCCAACATGGCGCGCCGGCATCACATGGGGAACGAGCTGCTTGATTGATGGATCATCTGACGATCCTCTTCAGATCGTATTGCGATCCAAGGCACTTGCACAGAGTGGACAGGAATTCAGTCTCGCATAGCCTGTCCGCAGTGGATTGCATGGGCCAAAGCACCTGCAGACGGGAGACAAAGTCATGACGACCGCAACACTGCCCATGCTCGACGGGGCAGCACCACTCGTTGGCCACCTATTGCAGTTCTTCAAAGACCCGGTCGCCGTGCTGAAACGCGGTTACCAGACCAAGGGGCGCCTGTTCTCATTCAGCATCATGGGCAGGCGCATGAACGTCATGCTCGGGCCAGAGCACAACAAGTTCTTCTTCGAAGAAACCGACAAGCTGCTGTCGATCCGCGAATCGATGCCATTCTTCCTCAAGATGTTCTCGCCCGACTTCTATTCCTTCGCCGATATGGAGGAATATCTGAAGCAACGGGCGATTATCATGCCGCGCTTCAAGGCGGCGTCGATGAAGCAGTATGTCGGGATCATGGCAGAGGAATCGATCAGCCTGGTCGAACGGCTCGGCGATGAGGGCGAATTCGATCTGATCCAGACGCTTGGCCCGGTGGTGATGGACATTGCCGCGCACAGTTTCATGGGCCGCGAATTCCATGAAAAGCTCGGCCACGAGTTTTTCGAGCTGTTCCGCGACTTTTCGGGCGGGATGGAATTCGTCCTGCCTTTGTGGTGGCCCACTCCAAAGATGCTGCGCAGCCAGCGCGCAAAGAAGAAGTTGCATACGATCCTGCAAAGCTGGATCGAGAAACGTCGCGCCGCGCCGCTCGATCCGCCGGATTTCTTCCAGGGCATGATCGAGACCACTTATCCCGATGGCAAGCCGGTCGCCGACGAAATCATCCGCCACCTGATCTTGCTGCTGGTCTGGGCTGGCCACGAAACCACCACCGGACAGGTCAGCTGGGCACTTGCCGACCTCCTGCAAAGCCCCGACCACCTAGCCGTTATCCGCGCTGAGTTGGCGACTGTGCTCGGCGGCGGGGATGGCGCGGACATGAGCTGGGAGCAGGCGGTCGCGATGCAGAAGATGGACCTGTCACTGCGTGAGACCGAGCGGCTCCACCCGGTCGCCTTTATCATTTCGCGCAAGGCCAATGAGGATATCGAGCGCGAAGGCTATCGCATCAAAAAAGGCGAATTCGTCCTGCTGGCACCCTCAGTCAGCCAGCGCATGACAGAAACCTTCGTCGAGCCAGACCGGTTCAATCCCGAACGCTTCAACGCCGAAAACCCGGACGCGCAGATCGAATCCAACAGCCTGATCGGCTTTGGTGGCGGTATGCACCGCTGCGCTGGTGTCAATTTCGCGCGGATGGAAATGAAGGTTCTCGTCGCTGTGCTGCTTCAGAACTACGACATGGAACTGCTCGACGAAGTCAAACCCATCGCCGGGGCCGGCACCTATTGGCCCGCCCAGCCGTGCCGTGTGCGCTATACCAAGCGCGCGCGCGGACAGGAAGCTGGCGCCGATATTGCTGCACTGGCCAAGGCTGCCGGCTGTCCGGTGCATGCCTGAGGTTTTCGCCTGATGGCCAAGGTCACTTATATCCAGCCCGACGGGACGCCGCGAACCTGTGTCAATTTCGAAGGCATGACCGTGATGCATCTTGCGGTCGGCAATCTTGTCGATGGCATCGATGCGCTGTGCGGCGGCGTCATGCAATGTGGCACCTGCCACTGCTACATCGCGCCGGAGTGGAGTGAGCGAGTCGGCCTGCCAAGCGACGATGAGCAGGCCATGCTGGATGCGCTCGAAGGCGTCGAGAAAAGACCGACCAGCCGCCTCTCCTGCCAGATCCAGCTTAGCGAACAACTGGACGGGCTGGTGGTGGAAGTGCCTAAAGAGCAGCCAGGAATTTAGTAGCCAGTTGCCACGCCGCTCGCCCTAGCCCCGGTCCAGTCGGGTCATATCAAGCGGCCGTGCAGCACACAACATGCCATACCATCGGCGCGGAAGATGCGTCATGTCACGGTCCAACTCGGCGAGTGCCCGGATTTCCCGGCGATGCTTCTCGATTGCTTCAGCAAGCATCGCAGCGCCTTGCGCCGACAGTTTCATGACCTCCGACGCGTAGACCGAATCTTCGCCGGCGAAGTCCATCGCCAAAAACTGCGGTTTCATGTAAGTCTCGAACAGGGCCCGCATAGGCGTCTTGCGCCAGACAATCGCGCGGTCGATCAGCGGACGTACCCGACCGCCTGGCAGGCGATCAATCAAGGCAAGCCGCTCAAGCCGCATCAACGCCGCATCCATGTCATGGGCAGGAACGCTGAAATCCCGCGCGATTTCCTCGGGATTGTTGCCGCCGAGTATCGTCATGAACAAAAAGGCGATGAAAATGTCGGTGGAGAGTGCTTTTTCCTGCGCCAGGGTGAGCTCCTGCGCCAGTCCAGGCATCGGTCGCTCGGTCTCTCGTGCGAGCTCGGCGAGAGTCAGACCGCAAAGCCCGGCGAGTGCGTCAAGCTTGTCCAGCGCCAGCCCCTTGCCCGCCAGCCAGCGCTTGGCGGTCGCTTCGCCAATGGCGAAATGCCCGGATATGCGCCGGGCAGTCCAGCCCTGAAGCCGCAAATGCTGCCGCAATGTGGCGATGAGTGCCGTGCTGTCCCCTGAGTGTCGCATAACGATGCAATGGGGATCACATATTGATCTATTGTGCAAGCGCAGATTCCCGTCCCGACGGCCTTGGGATTAGTTTCCGCCATCGAACTGGAAGCTTGGGAGAAGACGATGAGCGATATCCTTATCAGGAACGGCACAGTTGTAGACGGCACAGGCGCGAAGCCCTTCGCCGCCGACGTGCGGATTACCGGCGGCGTGATCAGTGAAGTCGGGCCCGGTCTCGAACCGCGCGGAGAGCGGGTGTTTGACGCCAGCAACTGCCATGTTTCGCCCGGCTTTATCGAAAGCCACACCCACTATGACGCCAGCATGTGGTGGCAGCCCGATCTCGATCCGCTGCCGGGCTATGGCGCCACGACCATGATTTTGGGCAACTGCGGTTTCTCGATGGCGCCCCTGCACAAGAGCAAGGCTGCACGCGACGAAGTGATGGGGATATTTTCGTTCTTCGAGGATATCCCGCTGCAGCCGTTCAAGGAACACGTCTCGTGGGACTGGAACACCTGGTCGGAATATCGCGCCTCGTTTGAAAAACGCCTGAAGGTGCCGCTGAACTATGCCAGCTTCGTCGGCCATATCCCGCTGCGGCTGGCCGCGATGGGTATCGAGGCGTGGGACCGCGCTGCCACGCCTGAGGAGATCGCCGTGATGGCCGATTTGCTCGATGACGCGCTCGCAGCCGGCGCACTTGGTCTTTCCGATAATATGCACGATCACGACGGCAACGACCGGCCGGTGCCTTCCTTGCTGGCCGATGATGCCGAATTTCTGGCACTGTTCGATGTCATGGATCGCTATCCGCATACCTGTTACCAGGTGATCGTCGATACCTTCATGCGGATGAATGGACCGGCTAATCTCAATCGGCTGGAAAAGCTGCTCACGGGTCGCAAGATCCGTGTCCAGATCGCCGGTGGCATCCCGACGCTGTTCTTCCAGGCCGGTATTCTGCCTGAAATGCAGAAGAGCATCCAATCGATGCGCGATGCCGGGATCGATGTCTGGCCCGGCTATGCCCACGTTTCGCCCAGTTCGACCCTCAGCCTGTTCAAGTCGCTTATTTTTGCGCAGTCAAACGACTATGTCTGGCATGAAGTCGTACTGGCTGAAACGCAGGAAGAAAAGCGGCGTCTGCTCGGCGATCCGGTTTGGCGCGCGCGGGCCCGGGAGAGCTGGGACACGCAGGCTTGGGGACATTCCCCACTCAAGAACCCGCAAGACCTCTATTTGCTGGACAGCGAGAACGGTACCGGGCCGATCGGTGGCACTCTCTTGGAATTTGCCGAAAGCCGCGGTCAGCATCGCAGCGATGCCATGGCCGACTGGATCCTCGAAAACGGGACTATGTCGACTGTCCATATGGCACCCTTTCCGAAGGATGAGGCGCTGACCGTAGCCCTGATGCGGGACCCGAAAACGGTGGGCAATATTTCCGACGCCGGGGCCCATTTGCAGATGCTTTGCGGCGGCGGCGAAAATGCGCTGTTGCTCACTCAGTATGTTCGCGACGAAAAATCACTTTCGCTGGAGGAAGCCATTCATGTGATGACCGGCAAGCTTGCCGAGCATTTCTTCCTGCACGATCGCGGCGTGATCGCCCCGGGCAAGCGCGGCGATATCTGCGTGTTCAATTTCGATGAGGTCCAGCGCCGATCAATGGAAAAAGCCTGGGATATGCCCGATGGCAAGGGCGGCACGACTTGGCGGTTCACCCGCAAGGCAATGCCCGCCCGCCTGACCCTGGTAAACGGCGTGCCGACTTTCGAGAATGGTGCCTACACAGGCGCCAAGCCCGGCCAGTTCCTTTCCCCGGCCAACGATCAAGCCCTCGTGGCTGAAGCAGCGGAGTAATTGACATGACGGACATCAAAGTTGGCCAGGGCGAACGCGATTATTTCAACGGCGGGATCAAGACTATCACGACCGAGAGTTCGGTTCTGGTCAGTTCCTCGAAATACTTGAACCACGCCGAGCTCCGGCGGCTGGTCGCGCAGGAAATGCTTCGCCGCAATGGCCCGGACCTGCCCAACACGGCCTATATCCCGGAAGTTGCGCAAATCCTCATGATGATGGAGGATTTTGGCCGGATCATGCAATTGTTCGAGGAGGAAAAGGCACGTCTGCCGCGCTTTAGGGCCTGGTGTGAAAATCGTGCGCTCGCCGATTTCAAAAAGGATGAGGTCAAGGATTGCGCACCCGGGACTCTGGGGGCAGCACTCTACGACTTCATGGTCAACAGCGGCTATGAGCTCGATATCTTCTACCGTGAAATAGCGGTGGTCAACGATCTGACCTTCTACCTTCGCCAGACGGCAGTAACCCATGACATCGAGCATATCATCTCGGGCTTTGGCCCCAATCACGGCGGGGAAGTCGCGCTGCTGACTGCCAACATGCACAGCAAGACGCGCTACTTTCATCCTGAACTTGCGAGCTTCTTCAGTCGCGTCGCGACCTATCTTAAGGCCAAGACGATCATGAAGGACGGCCTATTTTACCCGGAAGCCATGGCGCTTAACCTAGAAGCTGAATTCCGCGGCGCGGAACAGGGCCGGAACTGGGCCTATCCCATGATGCTTGCCGACTGGCGTGCGATGGTCGACTGGCAGATCGCCGACATCCGCGAGGAGCTTAACATCACTCCGGTTCCAGAACCGCAGCTTTGGGCAGATACCAACCGGCTGTGCAACGAAGATGATCCGCACTGGGGCGAGCCCCTCCTCGAAGCTGCCGAATAAGACCCGACAAATACGTTCACCTGCAGTGCAAAATTGACATCGCTGGGCCGCACCTGCACTCCTGCAGGTACGGCCCGGTATGGTCATCAAGGGGAGAGACATATTGGGGGGCATCGACGCCCAACGGGGCCTTACCAACCGTTGGCTGGTGCTTGTCCTGATCCTTGGAATCGCTGTGCTCAACTTTGCCGATCGCTATCTGCTCTCCGGGCTGGTCGCGCCGATTAAGGCCGATTTCGGGCTGAGCGACAGCTTCATGGGCATGTTGATGGGGCCGGCTTTCGCCGTGATCTATACCGTCGCGGCCATTCCCGTCGCGCGGCTGGCAGATCGCAACTCGCGAATTGCGGTGATCTGTGCCGGTTGTGCCCTATGGAGTATCTTCACGGCGGCGACCGCATTCGCTCATGATGGTTGGACCTTGGCTTTGGCCCGGGTAGGGGTCGGCATCGGCGAAGCTGCCTACCAGGCACCGGCCGCAGCGCTGATCTCCGCCTATTTCCCAGCGCACCAACGGACCCGCGCGCTCGCAGTGGTCGGCAGCGCGATCTATGTCGGCCAGATGCTGGGGATAGCCGGCGGGCCAGCGATCGCGGCGGGCTATGGCTGGCGTGCGGCCTTCGAACTGCTTGGAGTGACTGGCATTGTGGTTGCCGTCACGGCTTGGCTGGTGATCCGAGAACCACCACATGCAGCAGTGAAAAGTGCCGAGAAGGTTCCGTTGCTCCAGCTCGCATCCGAGTTTTCGCGCGCTGCCAGTCTGCGCAATATGACTATGGCCACAGGCCTCGGTACACTGTCTGGCGTCTCTTTCGGCCTATGGGGCCCAACCCTGTTTGAACGCGCCTATGGTTTGAGCGGTGCCGCAGCCGGCAAGGCATTCGGTGTCGCGTTTGGCTTGCCCGGCCTTTTCGGGATGCTGGGCTTTGGCATTTTAGCCGACCGGCTGGCGAAGCGCGGCCCAGAATGGCCGCTCAAGCTGACAGCACTGGCGCTGGCGGCTGCAACCGCATGTGTGCTTTCAGTGACCTGGATGCCCCACATCTGGCTGGCCGAATTGATGGCAATCCCGTCTGGCTTGCTCGGTGGCGGCTGGTCGGTGGGGGTCATTGCCTCGCTGCAATATTCCCTGCCGGAACGGCACCGCTCGACCGGCACGGCGATGGCTATGCTCGTCGTTGGTCTGTTCGGAAATTTCATCGGCCCCTGGGCGGCGGGCCTGTTGAGCGATCTTTTCCATGACCCGTCCGGCGGCGCGCAAGGGCTGCGCCTGGGGCTTTCGATCATTGTGCCCACCGGCTTTATCGGAGCCTGGCTTGCCTGGCGAGCGTCGTTCACTTTGGAAAGCGATCGCAATGCTCTGGCCACTTGATTTGGCCTGGGGTCGGCCTCCTTGTTGAGATCGCGCGGACATTTTTACGCATTTGGTTGACAAAGACCCATCAGAAACCGCACGATGCGTAAAAATCCCGAAAGGATTGGACGTGACGCGTGGAATGGCACCGAGCCAGCGAAAGGCTGCGCAAGGCGTTCACATGAGCAAGCATGCAATGATACATTATTGTTGACGCCAAATCGGCGGTCGCGCAGGTCCGCAAGCTGCAGAACAGGGTGGAAAAAAGGGCCCATGACACAAAAATTTCAGTTCGACGCCACCGACCGAAGCATCGTCCAGCAGCTGCGCCGCAATGGCCGTGCGACCAACCAGCAAATCGCCGAGACGCTCGACCTCACGGCGACGACTGTATCTTCGCGCATCAAGCGCATGGAGGTTGCCGACCAGCTGCGCGTTGTTGCGGTTTCCGATTTCTCGGCTCACGGCTTCAACTTCCTCATGCGAGTTGCCGTCGAGGTTGATGGCCGGCCGGCTTCTGAAGTCGCACTGGAACTGGCGAAGTTCCCCGAAGTCTTTGCCGTGCACATTGTCACCGGGAGATATGACATCGACATGCTCGTGGCGCTGACCAGTTTCGAAGATCTTTCCAACCTGATGCTCGACAAGTTCTCGCAAGTTGCTGGCATTCGCGCGATGACACCGGCAATCGTGGTCGATATCATCAAATACCAGTTCGATGTCGCTCCCATCGAGGCAAATGGCTGATGGCCATGGACTCGAACCAGCTAGACGATCTCGACATGCAGTTGATCGACCTGCTTTCGCAGGATGCCCGCGTCTCCAACCGCAAGATCGCTACCGAACTCGGTGTGACCGAAGGCACTGTGCGCGGCCGCATCAAACGGTTGCAGCAGGACGGACTTATCGCTTTCACTGCAATCACTGGCTTTGACATGGAGGAGAAGGCGCGCCTCGCCTTCATCACCGTGCAAGCCGATGTGGAGAAAGTCCGAAACGTAGCCAACGAGATTTCCCAAATGGCGCTGATCAACGGGGTGATGATCACCATGGGTCAGTCCAACATACTTGCCATTTGCGTGTTTGAGGATCTTGATAGCCTGGTCGAGGTTGCCTCCGACCAAATTCTGGCATTGCCCGGAGTCCACCATGTCGAGACCTCGATCGCGGTTAAAACATTCAAGTACAACTCCCGCATAGCGAAGATCACCAAAAGCGGAGACGCCGTGTTCGACGATGATCGATGACTGACTGGGCGCAGTTGCCCCTGTGGTGAGATGACAACAACCGGCCGCCCGGTTCGGAGCCACGGATCTGCAAGCCGCCGTTTGTCCATCACACTTATATTATCGCGACAGGGTTACGCAAAATAGGGTTGTTCTCCACATGGATCAAACCTTTTCGTAATTGAGCTTGACTCATCTTGCGTATCTTGGGATATGTCCGGCGAGGCATTGATAAGAATGCATGGAGGAGGCAAACATGATCTCAACAATCCGCCTGAGTAAAGGCATGCTGCTGGCCGGCATCGCCGTTACGTTCATGAGCGAACCTGTCCTCGCGCAGAACGCGGCGGCCGACAACACCGAGAATGGCAGGCTGGAAGAGATTGTCGTCACCGCGCAAAAGCGTGAACAAAACCTGCAACAGACGCCACTGGCGATCACGGCGGTTACTGCGGTTCAGGCAGAGCTTCGCGGCATTTCCGAAGTGAAGGACATCTCGTCTCTCGCGCCGAACGTGGTTGTTCTTCAGGGCACGACCAACGCCACCGCCGCCGTGGTGACGATCCGCGGCATTGCGACTGCGGCTGACGAATCCCAAGGCTTCGATTCGCCGATCGGCATCTATCAGGACGGCGTCTATATCGCGCGATCTTCGGCAGCTTCGAACGAAACTGCCGATATTGAAAGGATCGAAGTTCTGCGCGGTCCGCAGGGCACCTTGTTCGGGCGCAATACCACTGGCGGCGCAGTCAACTTCATCACCCGCGAGCCTGGCAGGGATGCCATGCTCAAGTTACGGGCCGGCTATGGCAACTACAATCTGATCCAGGCCCGCGCCATCGCCGACACCGGCGAACTTGGGGGTGGACTGCGCATGTCGTTCGGCTTTGTTTACAAGCGCCGCAACGGCACGGTGGACAACCTGCTCGAGTCCAGGAACTCGAAGGATCCCGGCGCTTACCGCACCATCGGCGGGCGATGGGCTGCCGTTTTCGAACCGAGCGACACGCTCAAGATCACCAACGTGTTGGACTACACCAAGGTCCGCGGCGTACTCCCCGCGACCCAGCTGGCGGCAGTGGGCGATGGCGTTTCGCGCGGCACCACCACGGTGGACGGAGGCGTGTTCAACAACACCACGCCCGGCAATGTCGGCGGCTTCTTTGCGCAACCTTCGACATCGATCGTCGAGGCGGGATGCACCTTGGCGGCTTCGCTGACGCGGCGCTCATCGCTCTGCTCGGAAGGCGCGTTTGACTATACAGACAAAATCTGGGGGGACATGTTGCGGATCGAGGCTGGTCTGGGCGGGGTCAAGATCCGTTCGACAACGGCCTATCGCGAATGGGAAAATATCCAGTTCGGCACCGACCTTGACGGTCTCGGCACAATCCGCGGTGCTGCGCTTGGTGCCCCGTCGACAACGCTCAATGGATTCCCGGCATCGGTGCTGACCAATGTGCTGCAACAGCCTGCAGGCACGGCGGCATTTCTGGCCAGTCAGCCGGTTAACTCGGCGACCTTCTCGCTGTTCCAGACAGATAACACCCGGCGGAACAAACAGTTCAGCCAGGAAATCGAAATTCTGTCGCAAGACTCTGATAAGTTCGAGTGGGTTCTCGGCGGATTTTTCTTCCATGAGAGTGGCACTGAGGTCAACCCGCAGCGCTTTGGGTTCATTCTCGACACCAACGCCGCAGTTTATAATTCGACCAACTTCGGCGGAGCGGCGCCGTTCCTGCAGGCGACAAACCCTGCCCGCTACCGCGCCGCCCTGCAAACCCCAACGCTGGCCTATTCCGCCGATGGCACGTCCTATGCCATCTATGGTCAGGCCTCATATCGTCCCGACGGCAAGGACGGAAGGCTGGGGATCACGCTTGGCCTGCGCTACTCGTGGGATGAGAAGCACATGGCCCGGACGCAGAACGCTGCGACACCGTTTGTCGGTGCCGAAATTGGCTTCAACGACCAGCGCGCGAAATTCAACGCGCCGACAGGAAACCTGACAGTCGACTTCCGCGCTAGCGACGAGGTTAACCTCTATGCCCGCATCGCACGCGGCTATCGTTCGGGCGGCTTCAATGCGCGCCAAGGCACAGTGACGGCTACGCTTCCGCTCAAAGCCTTCAACAATGAAACGATCTGGTCGTACGAAGCGGGCTTCAAAACCGAGTTTGCGCAGAAGCTGCGGCTCAATGGTGCCGTTTTCTACAACGTCTATTCGGACCTGCAGCTGGCGACCTTTTCGCCAACCGGAGCAGGGGGCGCTGTTGGGACTGTCACATCGAACGTCGGCAAGACGTCCTACACAGGGTTTGAGCTTGAAAGCCAATACCAGATCAACGACATCTTCTCGATCGACGGCAACGTCGGTTACACCAAGATCAAGTTCCTGGAGTACTTTCAGCCCGACAGTAACGGCGCTACTCGCAACATCGCCAGTGTCGTGAAACCCGGTTATGCGCCTGAATGGACGGCATCGATCGCCGGTACGGCGCGCGTCCCGATTGGCGGCGATGCCCACGCCACTTTTCGTGTCGGCTACAACTACTCCTCGGACTTTTTCATGTTCGGAAACCCGATCGCGGCGCCTTTCATTCAGCAGACCAAAGGCGATGCCCGCGGCCTGCTCGATGCACAACTCAAGCTCGACGGGTTCACGATTGGCGGCGTGAAGAACGCTTCGCTGCTCGTTTGGGCCAAGAATTTGACCAACGAATCCTATCGCGTTCGCAGCGTCGATTTCGGTCAGCTCGGCTTCGCCTATACTGTCTATGGCGAACCGCGCACGTTCGGAGCGACGCTCGAAGTCACCTTCTGATTAAACAGCAAGCGCAAATCAAAGGGCCGGTGGCAACGCCGGCCCTTTTTTGTTTGCCCGCCGGTCCACCCAATCAGATCGCGGTTGCCCCGCCGTCCATGACCAGCGGATGGCCAGTGACAAAACTGGC
>JANLSP010000109.1:0-2768 GCA_031362485.1 Novosphingobium sp. | reverse complement strand
CAGGGCGGCTATGCTAATCAGGCTCCAAGCAAACATGCACAGGGGGCAGAACGCCTCAAGGAACGTGAAGGAAGGAGAGGTTTGATGGGTTACAGCTTGTCGCCGCTGTCCGGCCAGCCCGATTTCGGCGTAGTCGTCACTGGCTTCACGCCAGACATGCTGGACGACGAAGCAGTCTGCAAGGCACTTTACGACCTCTGGATTGACAAGGGCGTGGTCGTGTTCAGGGAGACGAGCGGACTCGATACGCACCTCCGCCTATCGGAAGTGTTCGGCGAAAACCTGGAGCACCCCTTGCTCAGCGAAGCGGACATACCGCGCCTGGACAAGATCAGCGTCAACCTCATCGAAAGCCAGGGAGCGATCTTCGAAGTGGAAGGCGAGCAGCGCGCCGGATGGCTCGCCTGGCACAAGGATTCGATCTACACCGATTCGATCAACCACGGCGGCATTCTGTGGTCAATCAACCTGCCCGAGCGCGGCGGCGAGACTGGTTTCATCGATCAGATCGCTGCCTACGACGCGCTTCCCGAAGATCTGAAAGAGCGCATCGAGGGGCTGAACGTCATCTACAGATATTCGCTCGACAGCACCGAATCGAAGTTCGGCAACCAGCCTGATCGCCGGGTCAGCCTGAACGACTTTCAGGCAAACACGACCAAGCATTATCTCTCCAGACCAAGGGTGATCCACCCGATGGTTTACGTTCAGGCGCAGACCGGCCGCAAGGTGATCAACGTATCACCCTGGTTTGCCGACGGCATCGAGGGAATGGAGAATGACGAGGGTGACGCGCTGCTGCGCGAGGTAATCGAGCATGTCGTGGCTCCGGGCCGCGAGTATTTCCACCAATGGACCCCGGGCGAGATGGTCCTGTTTGATAATTGGCGGATGCTTCACTGCGCCACTGGCACACCGCTGGGGATGAAGCGGCTCATGCGCCGCACGACGATCTTCGGCGACTATGCGCTGGGCCGACAGGAGATGGTCATGGATCCTGGCAGAAACCCGGGCTGATCGCGGGGCCAGGAGGGGATGATGGACGGGGGTGGGCTCATCATGGGTCCAGCGGCGTTACTTCGACTGACACCATCATGCGCTGGCCTGATCCGCCGATGAATACCCCGTCGAGCGGCGAAACATCGGCGAAGTCGCGGCCCATGGCAGTGAAGATGTGATCGTTGCCCGCAAGCATGGCATTGGTCGGGTCAAACCCGATCCAGCCGAGGCTGTTACCGCACCAGACGTTGACCCAGGCATGCGTCGCGTCGGCGCCGATCAGCCGGGCCTTGCCCGGCGGCGGGTTGGTGCGCAGATAGCCGCTGACATAGGCGGCGGGGATGCCGAAATGCCGCAGCGCGATGATCATGATGTGGGCGAAATCCTGACACACACCGCGCCGGGCGCGAAAAGCCTCGATTGGCGGGGTATCGGCTTTGGTTGCCTTGCTGTCATACGTGAATTCATTGCGGATGGCATGCATCAGGGCGCTTGCCGCCCCGATGACGCTGTCGCTGGCGGCTATCCGGGAGGCCGCCCATTCGGCAATTTCCGGCACCATCCCCGCTATCGGCGAAGCGAACAGGTAACCGGCCGGGTCACGCGCACTCAGGCCGCGATCGTCCAGCGCCTGGCTTCTGACATCGGGCAGCGATGGCGCGGCGCGCCCGGGCTGCGGCAAGTCCCGGTCAACCCTGACGGTAAATTCGCTTGTCACAATGAGGCTGGCCGTCGGCTTGTCGAGGGTCAGCCTTGCGGTGTTGACGATGAAGGGCCCGGCTTCATCAACGACAGCCTTCGGCACCGGGCTGATGTCCAGCCTGTAGCTGGTCAGCACCTGCCCCTCCCATTCGGCGGGCTTCAGGCGCAGGTTGAACCGGGCAAGGTTGACCAGCGCATCGTATCTGACCTCGGTGATGTGCGTGACTTTGTAGTTCATGCCAGCCCCACTCATGCCAGCAAACTATCGCGCACGGGAGGATCAGACCTTTCGTATTGCAGGAAATAGCGCTGCGAGATCGCGTCGGACAGCGCGAGCAGCCGCGTTTCAATGTCCTGCAACTGATTGTCATCGACGAAGGTGCATTCCATCCCGCGCAAGCTCGCGAGCATGGCGCTGAACTGGCGATAGGGGGCCTCGGGGATACCGTTCTCAGTCTGTTGGGGCAGGCTGGCAAGATGTTCGGCTATCCGCTCCACCTGGAAGACCAGGCCGCGCGGATTGCCGGGATCAAGCAGGACAAGATCGGTGACTGGCGCGCGCATCGGTCCGACCAGATACCGGCTGCGATAGGTGATCTGGCTGTCGAACAGGTCAAGCAGCAGACCAAATTCGTCCTGACCACAATCCTCGTCCATCAACTGGCGGGTGATCCGGCAGATGGTTAGCGCACGTTCGATGCGCCGGCCCAGATCATGGAACCGCCACGAGGGTCCGCGCGCCATATTCTCGGCGGCAAGGCCCGAAAGAATGCTGAACCGGTCGATCATGATGTTCGATGCCACTAGCACCGACTGCGCCCAGTTATCATCGAGCGCAGGGATCGGCTGGTTGGTGACGCGCCAGAAATCTGCCGACATCCGGTCGCGCAGGCTGCGCCCGATCTTGCGTATCGAGCCGACAAGCGCCGCAATGCCGCCGTGCAGCTCCTGCTCGCGAAAGGCGCGGCCGCACAGTTGCGGCAGTGGCAATCCGCCTGCTTCGTCGGGAATTGCGCCCCAGCGCACCAGCAGGCCGACCAGCCGCTGCCGGCTCGGCGCGCTCCGGC
>JANLSP010000038.1:0-3115 GCA_031362485.1 Novosphingobium sp. | reverse complement strand
GTGTCCGGTGTGCCGTCCTCGATCAGCGCCATCATGCCCGCTCCGGCGTTGTTGACCAGCCCGTCGATTTGGCCAAAGCGCGCGCGGGTTGCCACTATGGCCTCTTCGACTTCGGCCGGCCGGGTGACATCGCACCGCAGGGCAAGGGCGCTTTGCGGATAGGCTGCGACCAGCGGTTCCAGCAGTTCCAGCCGCCGCGCACTCGCCACGACATTGTCGCCGCGTTCGAGCAGCTCTTCGGCCATCGCCCGGCCAAACCCGGCCGAACAGCCTGTTATCAGCCAGGTTGCCGATGCCGTCATGAAGCCTCCACCGGTACCAGTTTCATCAACAGCAGGGACGCGATCAGCGCCGCTGCAGTTCCGCTCCAGAATACCAGCGTATAGGTCCCCGTGGTATCATGCACCCAGCTGGTGAGCAGCGGCCCGGAAGCGGCAGCGAGCACGGAAAGACTGGTCAACGAGCCATAGACCACGCCGAAGATCGTGGCGTGGAACAACCGCGTGACCACGCAGGCGACAAATACATGCAAGCCGCCGCCAGCCAGGCCAAGCACAAGGCAGCCGGCTGCTGCCAGCGGCACACTGGCGCTTTCCTGCGCCAGAATGACCGAGGCCAATGCATAGAGCACCATGACGCCAAGCGTGATTCGTGTTTGCCCCACCCGGTCGAAGAACGTGCCCATGGTAAGCCTGCCGACAATGCCCATCAGCCCTGGGATGCCGGTAATCACGGCGGCCGTGGTGGGGCTTATGCCTTTGTCGACCAGGGCGGGTGCCATGTGCAAGCCGAAGGACGAGCCGACCAGGCCGATTGTGGCTATTCCCAGGCCGAGGCGGATGAATGTGCTCGAGAGGAACACCCGGCGCAGCTCGGGTTTGGGGCCCGTCGCATCTGGCTGTTCCGCCTTGGGCCGCGCGGTCGGCCGGCGGTCAAAGAAGAACAGCAGCGACAGGATCAGCGCAGGTCCGCTCCAGATCGCGCCGAGCACCATCCATGCCATGCGCCAGCCAAAGGCGTCGATCGCCAGCCGGGCGGAAAGCGGCGCCAGCATGCCGGCCAGGCTCATCCCGCATAGCGTTATCGAGATGGCTAGGCTGCGGTTTTTCTCGAAGGCCCCGGAAACCACGGCCAGCCAGACCGACGGCCCGACCAGACCGCCGACCAGCGATACCATGCACCACAGTGCGATCCACAGGCCGATGCTCGAAGTGGCGAGCGAGAAGGCGGCGATCGCAAGGCCGGTCAGCATGATCCCAGGAAGCGCGAGCAGCCGCGCGTTGCTCTTGTCGACCAGCCGCCCGATCAGGGGAGAGCTGAGGAATCCCAGCACCAGCGAGATCGAATAGCCGATCGATGCCTCGGTCCGGGTCCAGCCGAATTCTTGCTCGAGCGGCACCATGAAGACCCCGAGCATCTGCGACATCGCTGCAGGCACCGGAATACCGACTACGGCCGCGAGCAACAGCGGCCAGTTTGCCGCCCACTCGCTGCGCCGGGTTTCGGTCATAATCAGAACCCGATATCGATGATGGGCTTGTCATAGCCGTGGTTGACCCGGCGTTGCCCCTCGACCAGCAGCGCGTCGTCCAGCCCGGCGATATAGCCATCCACCAGCCGCTGGTAATTGCTGATCAGCCCCTCCCAGATGTGCGACAGGCGCATGTGTTCCATGTTGTGCAAGCCAAGCTGCTGGAGCGGCAGGTTCGAATAATCCTGCGTCGGAATTTCGGGGTAGTCAGGCGAATTATAGGGCAGGAATGTCGGCTGCGTCGGCGTGTCATATTCCTCATCGTCGGGGCGGATGACCAGCGACCAGATCTCGAAATAGCAGGTTTCCGGCGTCAGCGGCCGGCAGCGGTATGATGACATCGCGCCGAACATCGGCAGCAGGAAATAGTGCGGGAACATGAATTCAACGCCGTTGAACTCGACGTCCTGCGTCACCTTGGCAATGTCGAACATGTCGGCCCCGCGTGCCTTTGCGTCCGCCGTCACTTCGACCATGCTGCGGCCATAGAAAGCCATGAAGGCCTCCATGTCGGTGCCCTCGAAACCTTCGCCGCGCCACTTGTCCATCAGCGCCAGCTCGGTTTCGTGGACCAGGCCTGCCATGCCATCGCCGATCGTATGCATGAAATCGACCGACATGTCCCAGACTTCATCGCCCGTCAGGCCGACGTTGGTCATCGTGCCATCTGCCTTGGGGCCCCAGCGGCCATCGGCATTGGGCGAAACCTTGTGGATCTGCGGGTGCGTCTGCATGACGTGGTAGCCTTCCATGAAGGCCTCCATCGCAAGCTTCCAGTTGGTCGGCAGTTCGGTGGCATACCACCAGTCCATCTTGAGCTTGTGCGCGTGGCGCGCGTCCATCCGGTCCGCCACCGGGCCAAGGCATTCGCGCAAGGGCCTGGCATTGTCGTCAAGGTTGATGAAGGCGCAGCCCGCCCATTCCTCGCAGCGCACCGGCACAAGGTCGATCTCGGCATGGGCAAGCAGTTCTTCGGTGAAGATCTGGCGGCCATAGACAAAAGTGTTTTCGCCCTCCGCATTCCAACGCCAGCCGTGGAATGGGCAGACCAGGCCGTTCTTGGCACAGTTGCCCGGTCCGTTGGCAAGCCGTACGCCGCGATGGCGGCAGGCGTTGAGGAAGGCCTTCACGCCGTCTTTGCCGCGTAGGACGATCACCGACTTGTCGAGGATGGTATATTCGACATAGTCGCCGACGCTTGGAATTTCCTCAAGCCGGGCTGCCATCTGCCAGACCTTGGGCCACAGCCGCTCCTTTTCGAGCTTGAAGAACGCCTCGTCATAATAGCGCGCGGTGGGGATCAGTTCCGGATCGGTCACGCGCAGCGGAACAGCGGCAAGAGCCTGTGCAATGGAATCGGCCATCTCTATCCTCACCCGGTAAGTTGGAAGGAATAGTGTTCCAGCGCCGCCAAGAATGCAATCGCTTGATTGCATTGTTGCCGGTCTCTCAATAACGCCGCACCGAAGGATTTCGGAGAATATCGGCAATGCAACGTATGGCTGGGCGCGTCTGCCTGATCTCGGGGGCTTCATCGGGCTTCGGCGCGCATTTCGCGCGGCTGGCGGCGGGCGAGGGCGCGCG
>JANLSP010000128.1:0-5249 GCA_031362485.1 Novosphingobium sp. | reverse complement strand
CGATCACCGGGAACAAGGGCCCCAGCAGGAAAAAGATGAAGCTGCGACTCCAGAGGATCGCCGTGAAATCGCGGCGCGCGATGACCATTGCCGCAGCCCATGTTGAGAGGCGACCGTTCATTGTGATCGTCGGCGGCTTTGCCGGCGGCATTGGCCAGCGCGTTCAGGCCAGCGCCGCGCAGCCGGTACTGGGCATTGCCATGCAAGCGGCGGACGCCGATGCGATGCTGGCGGCGCGAGCAGCGCTGGCGCCGCGCGTTGGCGATGCCTTGCCCGAACTCGCGGTGATCAGGAAGCTCGAGCCTGGCGAGGCGTTCAATGCCGAGGCTGCACTTGCGGCCAAACAGGCGAATGCGGCGGCAATCGTCACCGGCAGCCCGGCCGCGCCCAGGCTCACCGGCACCGCCGAACGCATCGAAGCGTGGCAGGGCCCGGTCTCGATGCTTGCCGCGCAGGCGCTGGGCCGCGCGCCCTCGGTCTATCCCGAAGTCAGGCTGGCCGCGATGGCCACCAACACCGCACAGCAGCGGCAGGGCCAGGTGCTGACCGCGCAGGCCGGGCAATTGCTGCTGTTCCTGCTGACCATGCTGCTCGCAGGCATGGTGCTGTCGAATCTGGTCGAGGAAAAGGGCAACAAGATCATCGAGATACTCGCCGCAGCAATTCCCATGGACGCGGTGTTTCTCGGCAAGCTGTTTGCCATGTTGGCAGTCTCGTTCGTCGGAATTGCCGTGTGGGCCACGGCTGGTGGCGCGATTTTCCTGTTCGGCGGCGACGCCATGCCCAGCCTGCCCGAACCGGCGGTCGGCTGGCCGCTGTTCATTACGCTAGGCATTGCCTATTTCGCCATGGCCTATCTGCTGATCGGCTCGCTGTTCCTCGCCATCGGATCAATGGCGACGACGGTGCGCGAGGTGCAGACGCTGTCGATGCCGGTGACATTCGTCCAGCTGGTGTTCTTCTTCATCGCCAGTTTCGCCGTGGCGGCGCCGAATAGCATCTACGAGTGGGTCGCCATCTTGGTTCCGTTCAGCTCACCTTATGCGATGCTGGCGCGCGCCGCGCAGGATCCGGCGATCTGGCCACATCTCGCCGCCTTTGCCTGGCAGGCCCTGTGCATCGGTTTGCTGATCCGTGCCGGCGCAGCGATGTTCCGCAAGCTGGTGATGAAATCGGGCTCGGGCGGCGGTTCGGCGAAGAAGCGCGGGCTGTTCGCAAGGCTGCGCCCGGCTCGCGCTTGACGGGGATCCCTTGCAATTAAGCGGCGAATAGCGATCTTGGGGGTTCTCAGCCGGAGGATGCCCGATGACCAGCCCAACCCTCTCCCGCCGCAAGGCGCTCGCCTGGCTCGGCGCGTCGGTCGCAATGCCGGCGATTGCTGCCTGCAGCGGCGGCGCCGCTGAGGCGAGGACCTATCCAGTTTCTTACAGCGATGCTGAGTGGCGACGGCGGCTGACGCGTGAGCAATATGAGGTGCTGCGCCGCAAGGGCACCGAAACCGCCGGCACCTCGCCCTTGCTCCATGAAAAACGCACCGGCACATTCGTCTGCGCCGCGGATGGCCATCCGCTTTTCGCCTCATCGACCAAATACGACAGCCGGACGGGCTGGCCCAGCTTCTGGCGGCCGCTTCCGGGAGCCATCGGCACCGCGACTGACTGGGACGTGGGCTATCCGCGCACCGAAGTGCTTTGCGCGCGATGCGGCGGACATTTGGGGCATGTGTTTGACGATGGTCCGCGCCCGACCGGCAAGCGATATTGCATGAACGGCGATGCGATGGCGTTCATTCCGGCGTGACGTTCAAGCCTGTTTGCGCGCCGCGATCTGGCTTGAGGCAGCGCTCTGGAGATCGGCAGCGAGCACGGCCAGCCCCTCAAGCGTAAACACCTGTTCGAACACCAGCCCGTAGTCCGGGCCCGAACGCCAGCAGACCTTGGCGAGAGTTGCCGGAAAACCATCGCCTTCCAGTTTGATGCGCTGGCCGATGGCGAGAAAACGCGTGGTCTCGATCCGTGCCCCCTGCGGCGA
The DNA here is from genome assembly GCA_031362485.1 of Novosphingobium sp. GTDB lineage: Bacteria > Pseudomonadota > Alphaproteobacteria > Sphingomonadales > Sphingomonadaceae > Novosphingobium. The sequence goes on along the minus strand of JANLSP010000128.1, from coordinate 3,218 downwards.
AAGATCACGCACCGTGGCGACGCTGGCTTGTCCCTCGGCAGAAAGCACAGCGGGAAACTGCACCCGCAGCCGGGGCTGGCGACGCGGATAGGGGCTGACTTCGGCGATAAAACCTTCAACGTCGATCGGTGCGGCGAAGCGGAAACCGGCGTGACTGTCGCGTTCCCAGACGCGCTCGACAAAATAGACCTCGCCGTTGGTCAGCTCCAGCGCCATGCGATCGTCGGCGGGAAGCTGGTGAAACAAGCGCAGACGCACGCCGGTCGCTGAAACGTCACGGATGATGCAGAGAAATTCTCCGCCGGTCCCGACCAGCTTCGCGGTGCGGATCAGCAGGGTAAAGCGCTGCGCGCCGCGCATCTCCTCGAAGGAACGCTCACGGGCTGCGTCGGCACTGATCGCTTCGTTGCTCATCTTCCCTGCGTCCTTATTGCGGACCATCGGTTCAGGATAAGGGCAACATGGCTAATTTCCCGTTAACCACGCTGACCGGCCTGCCAACCGTGCCCCAAAGAGTAAACGGGAGGAAATTGCGCAAATTAAGCGCGGTCGCTCATTTCGCCACTTCCCAATTCGGCAAAGCGGCATAGGGAAGGGACCATGACTGACCCCGCACAGCCGCAGCGCCTCGTCATCCGCCAGCCCGACGACTGGCACGTTCACTTGCGCGATGGCGCGATGCTGACTGATGTTTTGCCCTTCACTGCGCGTCAATTCGCCCGGGCGATTGTCATGCCCAACCTGTCGCCGCCCTGCGCCACGACCGGCGAGGTCGCCGCTTATCGCGACCGGATCATGGCGGCGCTGCCGAAAGGTAACGGGTTCGTCCCGCTGATGACGCTCTACCTCACTGATGCGACCGATCCTGCCGATCTGGAAGCGGGCTTCGCGCTCGGCGTGCTCACCGCTGCCAAGCTCTATCCAGCCCATGCCACGACCAATTCCGCACACGGTGTCACGGCGATCCGGGGCATCTATCCGGTGCTGGAGAGGATGCAAGAGATCGGCATGCCGCTGTTGCTGCACGGCGAAGTGACGGACGGCGACGTCGATATCTTCGACCGCGAGGCAGTTTTCATCGAACGGGTGCTGATACCGACCTTGCGGGACTTTCCGGCGCTGAAAGTGGTTTTCGAACATATCACCACGAAAGATGCGGCGGAATTCGTTGCGGCAGCGCCAGACAACGTGGCCGCGACGATCACCCCGCATCACTTGCAGATCAACCGCAACGCCATGTTTGCCGGCGGCATTCGCCCGCATGCCTATTGCCTGCCCGTGGCCAAGCGCGAGCTGCACCGGCAGGCCCTGCGCAGGGCAGCAACATCAGGCTCGCCCAAATTTTTCCTCGGCACCGACAGCGCGCCGCATGAAGTGCGGACAAAGGAAAGCGCCTGTGGCTGCGCCGGGATATTCTGCGCGCCGCATGCGCTGGAGACCTATGCCAGCGTGTTCGAAGAAGAAGGCGCACTGGACCAGCTCGAGGGCTTCGCTTCCGAGCATGGCCCGCGTTTCTATGGCCTGCCGCTAAATGAAGGCCAGGTGGTGCTCGAGCGGGCCGACAATCCGGTTCCCGCCCGCATTGCAGCGGGCGGCGGCGAGGTCGTGCCGTGGATGGCGGGGGAGACGCTTGGCTGGCGCTATCAGCGCGGATAGCGCGCGCGCAGCTGCCCGAAAGCTTCGCCCGGCGCGTCGGCCATGCGCGTTTCGATCATCGCGACAACCTCTTCGGGTGCGTGGCAGCTGGTATCAATCGTCAGGTCATAAATGTCGTTGGCATAAACCGCATCGTAAAACCACGGCCGCAGCCGGTCGAGCCGCTCGACGATCTTGCGCACCGCGTCCTCGCCGAGAATGTCGACCGGCAGCTTCTTGTCCATCTTGCGGTTTGCGACGCGTTCTTCCAGCACTTCGAACGGCGGTTTGAGACAGACGAACAGCACTTCGACGCCCTTCAGCCGCCAGATCAGATCCTGCAACACCGGCGGATCGATCATCACCAGATGGTCGATTACCACGTTGCAGCCTTCGTGCGCGGCAGCAGCGACCCACGCGTGGAGGGTGCGGAAGGCAGCCTCGCCTTTGGGGCCAAAGCTCCAGCGCAAGGGGCCTTCGGGATCAGTTTCATCGAGCGGATGCGCGTAGATTCCCTCGCGGCTGCGCGGGCCGTGGTGGCCGAATTTGGCCGGCAGGGTGCCCGCGAGGAAATGGTCGATTCCGTATAGCAGCCAGAAGTCGTCAGAGCGCTTGGCGAACATTTCACACGCGGTTGATTTGCCCGAGCCGGAGGTGCCGGTCACGATCAGCACTTTGCCTGTTTTTGGGCCGGTCATGCGCCGTCTCCCAGCCGGATTTCACCGCGCGCCATCTGGCGGAAAGGCTCGGCAGGGGAAAACTCCTGGTTGTCGCCCCAATAGGTGGCGCCGTGCCAGTCCCATTCGGTGAGTGACCAGACCACGGTGTGGTCGGTATAACCGGTGAAGGTGAGGCCGGGATCGATTTTACCGGTGGCCTGCATGCTTCGGCCCAATGTATCAGTGCCTTCGAAGCGCACCCGCGAAGGGCCAAACTGGCCGTATTCCAGCACCGTCCGCCGACCTGAAAGCAAACTCGCCATTTCGCCATCCTGCATGATGTAGCCGCCAATGCATTTTGCCTCGCGGGTCCAGCCGGTGCCCTCGTTCATGCACAGCGCATGGAAGCTGCCTTTATCGCCGATGCCCCAGAAATAGCCGCCGAATGCCAGCGATTCATAGTCGCGTGCGCCATAGGAGGTGTCGCGCAGCGAATGGCAATCGATCTGCCATTCCTCGCCGTGGCGGCGGGCGGTTCCGGTCATCATGCCGGGCTGCTCAATATGAAATTTGGCGGTTGCCTGCTGTCCGGGATCTCCGGTCTTCAGCTCATGACATGGCCCCATTGCCTGCCAGGTCAGATCGAGCATCAGCCCGTCGCGGTCATAGTCGATCTTGTAGCGGGTCAACGGCTCAACCACCGCGACGCTAAGCGAATTGCGCGCCGTCATTCGGAACTTCTCAGCGCCGGGCGGCATCGCCTGCAAATGGCTCCATTGGTAGTGCAGGCAGTTCCACTGGTGGAGTCCGGAGGCATCCCACAGCACCGGGCCGCCATTGAGCATATGCATATTGGGCCGGAAATAATACTGGATCATGCCGTGGATCCGCCGCTGTGGAATCGAGAGCGAGAACCAGACGCTT
>JANLSP010000636.1:0-3586 GCA_031362485.1 Novosphingobium sp. | reverse complement strand
TCGATCGCAGCGCTCGTCGGGCTGCTTCTCGGGCTTGATCGCGAGCTGCGCGGCCACGCGGCAGGGCTGCGTACGCACGGCATTATCTGCTTCGCAGCCGCTGCGATGACCGTGTCAATCCTGGCACTCCACCATCAATTGGGCGGTCAGCACATGGATCCGCTGCGCGTTTTCGAAGCAACCGGCGCTTTCATCGGTATCATTGGCGCCGGGCTGATCGTGTTCAGCAAAGGCCAAGTCAGGAACCTGACGACGGCTGCGCATTTGTTGCTCGCGTCGGTCGCCGGAATTGCCTGTGGCGCGGGGCAATGGCCACTCGTTGCGATGGCTGCGGTAGTTTCGCTGGTGATGCTGACTTTGCTCGGTTTTGTCGAAAAGCGCATGGGCACATACAGCGACGATGCAGAATAGGCAGATGACGAACCGACCTTCGAAAAAGGGCGAGGCTACAATGGCCCGCGCTGACCCGCTCAGCGAATACAAACGCAAACGCGACTTCAAGCTGACCGCCGAGCCCGCAGGCAAGCGCCAGTCCAGCAAAACCGGCAATCGGTTCATTGTCCAGAAGCACGACGCCACCCGTTTGCATTGGGACCTGCGACTTGAGGTTGATGGCGTGCTAAAGTCCTGGGCAGTGACGCGCGGACCGAGCCTGGACCCCGATGACAAACGGCTCGCGGTGCGGACCGAGGATCACCCGCTGGCCTATGGTGATTACGAGGGTTCGATCCCCAAAGGCGAGTATGGTGGCGGCACGGTGATGCTCTGGGATCGTGGCACGTGGGCGCCGATCGAAGGCAAAAGCGCGAAAGATCTGGAGAAAGGGCACCTGCATTTCACGCTCACGGGCGAGCGGATGCAGGGGGAATGGATCTTGATCCGGTTGAAACCGCGGCCGGGCGAAAAACGGGAAAACTGGCTGCTGCGCAAGATCGACGATGAATTCGCCAAACCCGGTGACATACTCATCGAACAAGAACTGACTTCGGTGCTGACTGGGCGGACAATGGAAGCGATTGCCGGCGATCCGGCGGGAAGCCACACGCTTGAAGGAAAGAAAGGCGCGGCATTCGATGTCATCATGGCCGATGCACGCAGCCATAATGCCGAACTGGCGGCCAGACCAAAACCACGAAAGGCTGCCAAACTGCCAGAATTTCGGCCCGTCCAGCTCGCTACGCTGGTCGACGCAGTTCCCGGCGGCAACAACTGGATGCACGAAATCAAGTTCGACGGCTATCGCGCTCTGGTTGCGGCGAAGGGAAAAGCGGTCGTCGTCCATACCCGCACCGGACTCGACTGGACCGACAAATTTGCCCCGCTGGTGAAGCACATTGCAGCGCTTGATCTACCGTCCGTACTGATCGATGGAGAGATCGTTGCGCTCGGCGAGGATGGAAATCCCGATTTCTCGGCACTGCAAGGCGTGCTGAAGCGAGGCCACGGCGCGCAAACCGATGCCACCCCGCTGAGCTTCCATGCCTTCGACATGCTCGAGTTGAACGGCGAGGACCTGAGCGGGCTTACCAACATCGAACGAAAAGAGCGGCTCGAGGCAGTGCTGGCCGAGGCCGCGCCGCCAATCTATGTCGCCGACCATGTGATCGGTGCGGGCGAAAAGCTGTTCGCGGCAATGTGTGGTTCGAGCCAGGAAGGCATAATTTCCAAGCGCATTGACGCGCATTACGCCGGCAAGCGCACGCGCAACTGGCTCAAGGTCAAATGCGTGCTGCGCCAGGAATTCGTCGTGATTGGCTGGAAGAAATCCCGTGCGAAGCTACGGCCCTTCGCTTCGCTCCTGCTCGCTCAGAACGAAGGCGGCAAACTGGTCTACAAAGGTAATGTCGGCACCGGCTTCGACACCGCGATGCTGGATGATCTGGCAAAGCAAATGGCCCGGCTGACCACTGCGCAGGCCCCCGCCGAAATCCCCCGGGCAGACACGAGGGGCGTGACCTGGCTCAAGCCCGAACTTGTCGCCGAAGTCGCTTTTGCCGAATTTACCGCAGAGGGCTCGGTGCGCCATGCCAGCTTCATCGGTCTGCGCTCTGACAAACCGGCAAGCGCAGTCCGGCCCGAGAAAGCCGAACCCACGCCAGAAGAGGAAGCCGCAGTGGAAGTGTCCAGCCGCGAGCGGGTGATCTTTCCCGAAAGCGGGCAGACCAAGGGTGATCTGGCGGACTACTACGCTGCGGTAGCGCCTCTGATGCTGGCTTTCGCAGCGGGCCGCCCGATCAGTCTGGTCCGCTGCCCGCAGGGGCGTTCGGGCAAGTGTTTTTTCCAGAAGCATGACAGCGGCATGTTTGGCAAACATGTCCGCCAGGTCGCGATAAGCGAGAAGGGCGGCGGTGCCGACGATTACCTTTACGTCGAGGATGCCGCAGGCCTGCTCGCTTGCGTCCAGATGGGGACGATCGAATTCCATGCCTGGGGCAGCCGGGTAGCAGCGGTTGAGCAGCCCGACCGCATGATCTTCGATCTCGATCCCGATGAAGGGCTTGATTTTGCGGCCGTAAAGTCCGCCGCCAAACATATCCACGACCGGCTCGCTGACATCGGGCTGGTCAGTTTTGCGATGCTTTCGGGTGGCAAGGGTGTCCACGTTATCGTGCCGTTGAAGGCCGGCCATTCGTGGGAGGCCAACAAGGATTTCGCACGCCGCTTTGCCGAAGCGCTCAGCCTGGCCGAGCCCGAGCGCTTCACTGCGACGATGAGCAAGGCAAAGCGCAAGGGCAAGATCTTCATCGACTGGCTGCGCAACCAGCGCGGGGCGACTGCGGTGCTGCCATTTTCAGCGCGTGCGCGGGCCGGCGCCCCGGTCGCGGTGCCTATCGCCTGGGGAGAGCTGAACGCGATGGAAAATGCTCACCCCTACGCGATTGGCGACGTTGCCCGCCTGATCACACGATCGCGCAGCAAGGGACTGGCCGGCTGGGGCTTTGCGGAGCAGACACTCCCTGACTTGTAAATCACCGCCGCATGCCCGCTGGTATAGCAGCCGACGTTCGCGATCAGAACCTGATGCTGAACGTCGTACCGCCATCGCTGACCCACTTGATCGTACCGCCCAGATTGTGCGTCAATGCCTGGATCAAATTCATGCCCAGTCCTGCTTCGCCCGCACTTTCGATGCTGAAATTTGGCCCGAGACCACCGCCGTGATCGCTGATCTCCAGCAGGCGCGCTTCCCCATCCTGCGTCAATCTCGCGCGAACCACACCGCCCTTGGTATCGTAGGCGTGCTTCGCCGCGTTAGTCACGAGCTCGGTCACCAGCAGCGCAAAGGAAGCCGCGTGATCGGGTGCAGCTTCGATCGATTCAGCGGAACACTGAAGATCGATATTCTCGAGCTGGCTCCTCAGTGTCTCGCACAAATCTTCAAGGAGCGCGCCAAGATCGACCGTGCTGCCCCCAGCTTCGCGCCAAAGCCGGTCATGCGTCCGCGCGATAGCGATAACGCGGTCTGACGCATCGCCCAGGGCATCTGCCTCTTTCGGGTTCTTGCTGGCCCGCGCCTTTATGGTGAGAATGCTTGAAAGGATCGCCAGACTATTCTTCACCCGATGGCTGGCTTCCTGAACCAGCA
>JANLSP010000628.1:0-1670 GCA_031362485.1 Novosphingobium sp. | reverse complement strand
TCCTCCAGCTTGGCAAGCAGAGGGCCCGCCGCCGGGGTCAGATAAACCGCCCGCGCGCGCCGGTCATCGAACCGTTCCTGACGCTCCAGCAGCCCATCAATGCAAAGTCGGTCGATCAACCGCCCCGCCGATGCTTCGGACATTTCCATTGCTTCGGCGATCGTGCGCTGCGTCGCGCCCGGAATGCGGGAGACCACCACGATCATGCTCCATTGCGAGCGCGTGATATTCAGGCTGGAAACTTCGCGGTCGAAGCGATTTCGCATCATCCGGGCAAGCACGTTGATACGCAGACCTATGCTGCGCTTGGTTTCCGGCTCGATTTCGACGGCAGCCCGTTCAGTCATTCAGCGCCCTCCCTGCCGCAGATGTATCAACCTGCGACAAATAATGCACGTTTATTGACCGCATGGTCACTAACCGGCCGCGATACGACGATCAGACCCGTTCGATGATGATCGCCGGCGCCATTCCGCCTGCTGCGCACATCGTGATCAGGCCATAGCGGCCGCCGGTGCGCTCCAGCTCATCAAGCGCCGTACCGATGAGGATAGCGCCGGTGCCCGCAATGGGATGGCCGAGCGCGATTGTGCCACCGTTTGGGTTCACCTTCGCGCGGTCAATGCCAAGATCGCGGATGAACTTTTCGACCACAACCGCGAAAGCTTCGTTGACTTCCCAGACGTCGATATCATCCTTGGTGAGACCGGCGCGGGCGAGAACCTTGCGCGCTGCCGGCCCGGGAGCGTTCAGCATCAGGGTGGGGCAATCGCCGATTTCCGCCATCGCGACAATCCGGCCGCGCGGCTTGAGGCCAGTCTTCTTCACATAGCTTTCCGATGCCAACAGCAAAGCCGCCGCGCCGTCAACGACGCCCGAGCTGATGCCGACATGATGGATCGGCTTGATATCAACGTCGGGGTAAACCTGGTTGATCAGCTGGCGATAGGTCTTCTGGCCTTCGGCAGAAGGCATATCGAGAAACATCTCGAAAGCAGGCTTGAGCTGGGCGAGGCCTTCAAGCGTGGTGTCCGGGCGGGGGTATTCCTCATGGTCGAGGATAACGTTGCCTTCGTCGTCCTTCACCACCATCGTTGATTTCGCAAAGCGGCCTTCGGCGAGCGCAATCGCGGCGCGGCGCTGGCTTTCGACACCCATAGCTTCGAGGTCGGCCCGGCTGATACCTTCCATCGCGGCAATAGCATCGGCGCAGACGCCCTGGTTCGATTGGGGATGCTTGGCCTGCAGGCGCGGGTTCTTGGTGCCCATGCCACCACCGCCGAGCCCGAGCTTGTGCATCTCCATGCCATACCAGTTGACGTAGCTCATCATTTCCATGCCGCCGGTTACGGCCACGTCATGCGCACCAGCCATGATCATCGCCGCGCCGAAATTGGTCGCGGTGATCGAAGAACCGCAGAAGCGGTTGAGCGTCACGCCGCCCGCACGGATGTCATAGCCTGCATCGAGCGCGGCATTGCGACCTATATCGCCCGCCTGCAGTCCCATCCCGGCTGAAACGCCCCAGATGACATCGTCAACATCGGCAGTGTTCAGGTTATTGCGGTCGCGCAGTTCAGCCAGCACTGCGGCGGACAGGTGTTCGGGATGCATCGTCGAAAGCGCGCCTTTGCCCATCTTGCCGATGGAACGGGGAGTGCGAACAGTAT
>JANLSP010000617.1:0-2497 GCA_031362485.1 Novosphingobium sp. | reverse complement strand
CCTACAAAGACAGTCACGTCCTCAAAGGCGAAGCCAAGCCGGTCTGCGATCACTTGCGCCATGGTGGTGGCGGTGCCGTGGCCCTGGCTGTGGGTGCTCATTGCGGCGGTAACCTTGCCGGTCGGCTCGATGCGGACCTGGGCAAGCTCGCCGGTCATGAAATTGATGCTGCCGGCGGAAGCGGTTGGCTCAACATAGGCAGCGATGCCAAGACCAAGATAGCGCCCTGCCTTGCGTGCTTCGGCCTGTTCTTTCCGGAAGGCGGGAACGTCGAAATTCTCGAGCAGTTTGTCGAGGCAAGTCGCAGTGGTGATGTCGTCCTGCGGAATGCCCATCGAAGTGGCGGTCGGCTGGTCGGCCAGTTGCAGCATATTGCGGCGGCGCAGCTCGATCGGATCGATGCCCATCACCCTGGCAGCCTTGTCCATGGCCGTTTCACGCACAAGGCTTTCAATCGCCCAAGGGCCGCGATAGGCGGCAAGGCCGGTGGTGTTGCTGTACCAGCCGCGCGTCAGGAAGCCGTATGCCGGCATCTTGTAGGCCGCCCAAAGAAACATGTGCGCGGCAAGGTTGTTGTCGGCGCCTTGCGGGAAAGCGCCATTATTGGCGCTGTAATCGCCGTGGCTGGCGACGAATTTGCCGCTCTTGTCATAGGCAATGGTCAGCTCGAACTCCTGCTCGCGGCACTGGCAACAGGCGGTCATGTGCTCGTAGCGGTCCTCGATCCACTTCAGCGGCCGGCCAAACTGCAACGCCGCGACAATCGTCGCGGTCTCTTCGCGCCAAGGCTGGTTCTTGAGGCCGAAGCTGCCGCCGACATCCTTGGCGATGACATGGATCGCGGTTTGCGGAAAACCCAGTGCCTGGCTGACCCAGCGGGCGATCATGTGCGGACTCTGGCAGGTGATATAGAGCCGCAATTCCTCGCGGCCATTGGCCTGCGCGACAATTCCGCGCGTTTCCATCGGCGATTGCGAGATGCGCTGATGGATGACCTTGTGGGTGACTTTGTGCGCCGCGCCGTCAAGCAACGCGGCCAGGCCTTCGTCGATATCCTCATCGCCCGCTTCGGCGGCGATATTGTCATCGGCATCGGGATGAATCGGGCCCATTGCCCTGGCCTGGGCGATGGTGACGACCGGATCCTGTTCCTCGTATTCCACTTCGATCAGCGCGGCGGCATCTTCGGCTACCGCGCGGCTGTCGGCGATCACCAGCGCGATCGGCTCGCCGACATACCGCACGATATCGCTTGCCAGCAGCGGCGTCGCCACTTCGGTCGGCCGCAGATAGAGGCTCATCATCTGAAATCCGGGATAGTCCAGATCGGCAGCGAGCATCACCGAATGAACGCCGGGCAGCTCTTTGGCCGCTGCGCAATCAATACTCAGCACTTTGCCGCGCGCGATCTGGCTGCGGTGGAAGGCGACATGCAGCATGCCCGGCAGCGAAATATCATCGACGAACTGGCCGCGGCCGGTGAGCAGGCGAGGGTCTTCCTTGCGCGGCATGCGCTCGCCAATATAGCGCGCGGCGCGAATGCCCGGAATGGCTGCGTTCATGCCGTCTCTCCCGCAGCGGCCAACCGCGAAATCGCGCGACGGATGCCCTGATAGCCAGTGCAGCGGCAGATATGGCCGGACATGGCGGCAAGCATCTGCTCCTCGCTCGGCCGGGCATCGCCGGCCGTCAGCGCCGCCAGTGTGCAGACCACGCCCGGCGTGCAGAAACCGCATTGCAACGCGTGTTCATCACGCATGGCGGCTTGCACCGGATGGAACGTGCCGTCCGCCTCGGCGAGGCCCTCAACTGTTATGATCTCGGCGCCATCGGCCTGGACTGCCAGCATCAGACAGCTCCTCACTGCCTTGCCATCGACGATAACCGTGCAGGCGCCGCACACGCCATGTTCGCAGCCCAGATGCACGCCGGTGTAGCCAGCATCCTCGCGCAGGAAATCGCCCAGCGACTTGCGCGCTTCGCAGCGGCCGGTCTGGCGGCGGCCGTTGATCGTCATTTCGAGGCTGAAATCAGCCCGAGGTTCATTGCGTGGCTCGCTCATGCGGCCCTCCGGATGTTGAGTGCTTCACTGAGCGTGCGCGTAAAAATGCGACGACCGACCGTGCGGCGATATTCGGCGCTGGCATGGTGGTCATCGAACGGAGCAGTTTCGGACAGCGCCAGTTCGGCAACAGCTGCGGGATCGATGGCATCGATGCTCTTGCCGAGCAGCGCTGCCTCGGCCGCGCGCGCTTTGATCGGCGTCGGCCCCATGCCGAACCAGGCGATCCCGGCGCGGGCGATCTTTCCACCTTCCAGTGCCAGCGCGCCGACCATGCCGACCAACGCGAAATCGCCGGGCCGCTGGGCCACTTCGCGAAACAGCGTGACGTGCCCGGTGGGCCATGCGGGATAAAGGATGCCGGTGACCAGTTCGTCCGGCTCCAGCACGGTCATGTAGGGCCCGAGGTAGAAATCGTGGGCGGCAATCGTGCGG
>JANLSP010000582.1:0-2600 GCA_031362485.1 Novosphingobium sp. | reverse complement strand
GCTGTTCCTCCCAGTTCTCTTTCTGCTCGGCAAGTTCGGCGGCGGAGCACTTGCGCGCGGAACCACCGCCATCAGGCTCGAAGCAAGGCTGCTCGGCAAAAGTTGCGCTGCTGCCTTTGCCCTGCATCGCTTCTGCCAGCTTGCTGAGCGCCAGAACATGGATTTCGCCGGTATAGCTGAAACGAAACGTGCCGGACTTGCGCAGACCGAGTTCAGCGACGAATTTACCCGGGGAGAGCATGCAGGCGCCCAGCGCAGCGGCCAGCGCCACAATCAGTGCCAGCGCGCCAAGCCGGCGGGCATTCGGTGCTAATTGATGCATTACTATTCTCCCACTGTTGCGCGCGCGGCCGTGGCGTAGAGTGCGATCGCGGCTGCGTTGGAAACATTGAGGCTTTCGATTGCACCCGTCATCGGCAGCCGCGCGAGCGCATCACAATGCTGGGCAATGTTGTGGCGCAGGCCTTCGCCTTCGCTGCCCAGCACCAGCGCGACGGGCCCGGCCGGCAAGGCCTCGGCCAGTGCAAACTTGGCAGTGCCATCCAGCCCGATGCGCCAGTATCCCGCCACGGCAATCTCTTCCAGCGCGCGGGCGAGATTGACCACCCGCACCCAGGGCACCAGTTCGAGCGCGCCCGAGGCCGATTTTGCCACCACTCCTGATTCTGGCGGGGCGTGGCGGTCCTGCGTCACCAGCGCTGCCGCACCGAAAGCCGCAGCCGAGCGCAGGATCGCGCCGACATTGTGCGGATCGGTCACCTGATCTAGCACGACAATCGGCCGCATCGGCTCTGCGTCCAGCACATCGCCGAGATAGACATCTTCCAGCGCATCGCATTCCAGCACCAGGCCCTGATGCGGCGCATCACGCGCGACCAAACGGGCCATATCGGCGCCCTGGGCATATTCCACCGTGAAATTGGATGGTAGCTCGCCGTCGAGCGCAGCAATCGCCTCGCGCGTTGCCCACAGTTTGCGGTGGTTGCGCTCAGGGTTCTTCAGTGCGGCCTCGACCGCATGCTGCCCCCACAGACGCACTGCTCCGGTGCTGGCCTGGCCGGAGCCGCGGCCGCCCTTCATCCGTCCCGCGCGGCCGCGCAGAGCACGTTTGGGCTTGTCTTCATTTTGTCTGTTCATTGAGGCTTACTGCCAGCCACACCATTGACAGGCAAGGCATGCTTGGCCAATGGACGCCCCTTCTCGGCCGTGGGACTCTTCGGGGTCTGAATAGCGGGGCGACCCGTTGCCGGCATGCTGGTGTGGACAGGTGGCCGAGTGGTTAAAGGCAGCAGACTGTAAATCTGCCCGTGTAAGCGTACGCTGGTTCGAATCCAGCCCTGTCCACCACCAGTATTTTCATGCCGTAATCCTGCAAGGCGTGATATTGTCGCGCCGCCGCGCGGCGTGCTTGACCGCGGTCAATGCCATTGCAGCCCGTCCGGGCATGGTCTTGGCGCCGCAAGTCACATTTTGATCGCGTAGCGAACGGCTCGGGGCTCTGGACTTGATCGTTGGGCGGCGGAAGACAGATAGAGGACCTGCGATTGCCTTGACAGTTACCCTTGTGGGCATAAGTTGTCCGGACAAATTTGTGCCGGATTGTTGGAGACCGGGAATGAGTGCCGAACTGCCACCGCCATACAACGCGCTTCACCGCCACCCGATGATGGCGCGCACCAGCCATGATGAGACCGCGCGGTTCAATTTTCTCACGCATTTTAACCGCTATCTGTCGGGCACGCTGGGGCCGGGTAACAAGCTGGTTTATGATGCGCGCGTTTTGCCGGCCTTCCGCGCCGAACATGGCCGGGATCCGCAGCACCGCTATGAGATTCGCGAAGGCATGAACCAGGACCCGTTTCACCGCATGTGGTCAGCATTGAAACGTAATTCCATGGAAATGCGCCAGCAGAACGGCCGCCAGACGGTCCTGCGCCAGCTTGATGAGCTGGATGCCCAGGCGCGCCAGTTCAACGAGCATTCCGGCCAGCTGGAGCTGAACGCAGCGATCAAACAGCCCTGGTATCAGACTGCCGTAGACATTCACTGCCAGCCGGGCGGCTATCACGGCGAGGAGCGCCCCGGCGACGTCTCGGCCGGTGCCAATTACGATGTCGGCATTTTCGCCACCACCGGCGGAGCGCTCGGCGCGCTCAACGATGGTGGCGGCCAAGCCGTAGTGGCCTGGATCAAGAAGGAGCGGCCCGAGTGGCGCCCGCGCCGCATTCTCGATGTCGGCTGCACTGTCGGGCACAACGCCGTGCCGATCGCAGCCGCGTTCCCCGATAGCGAAGTCACTGCGATCGATACGGCGGGGCCGGTGCTGCGCTATGGCGCGGCGCGCGCGGCTGGGCTGGGGGTTCGCAATATCCGTTTCGTCCAGGCCGATGGTGAGGACCTGTCGCGCTATCCCGATGGTTATTTTGACTGGGTGCAGACCACCATGTTCCTGCACGAGCTTTCCTCCAAAACCATGCCGAAGCTGCTGGCCGAATGCCGGCGCGTGCTGGCGCCGGGCGGGCTGATCCTGCATGTCGAACAGCCACAATATGCCGCGGACATGCCGGTGTTCGAACAATTCATGCGCGACTGGGATGCGT
>JANLSP010000537.1:0-14532 GCA_031362485.1 Novosphingobium sp. | reverse complement strand
AACGGCGGCATAGCTCTCCACGGCATACATCCCCGGTCGACCCCCAAAAGGACCAACCTATCCACTGGCAGACTTTTACGCCGCCCCGCTCAGCACAACGCCAGCGTTACAGTGGCTGGTTTTGTCACCGCCCTGCACACGCGCCATATATGGCCTACGACCTGCCCACTGGTGGCAAGCGGATGCTGCAAAATGTCGACGGCTTCCGTTACACCATCGTGGGCGGCGAAGTGATCGTGAAGGATGGTGTGATGACTGATGCCATGCCAGGGCGGCTCGTGCGTGGTCCGCAAAAGGCAGTGGCGATCGGAAACGTCGAGAGTATGATGATTGTCCACTGACCCTTTCGCCATCCAGGGCAATTTTCGCAGTTCCCCCCTGGTCAAGCCTAGGGGTAAATTAGTGCATCCCTCGGCTTTGCGGGCGTTTAGATTGGTCGCAAACGTCGGAAATGATTCGCCTAACTGCATCGCAGGCGGCGGCATCTTGCGACAGCTTTCCGAAAGCCAGGGCCGCGTGGCGTGCGCAAAAAAGGAATTAAACCGCGATTATTCTGCCTTCTCTGCATTGCAGGGTTCGCGGCCCATGGCCCAGGTCACAGCATTGGTTACCAGCCTGCGCATCTGTGTTTCGCCAAAGCTCTCCCCAGTGTGGCCTATCGCGGAATAGAGCACGCGGCCTTTAGCAAGGCAGCGAGCCCAGAGGATCGGATGATCCTTGCCCATGGTCAGCTTGTCCGAACCGGGGCCGCCCCGCTCGTAGGTCGATTCGTCGAGTGTCGCGAGCACCCGAAAGCCAGGCTTGCCCCGCACCGAGCGGTCGAACGAATACCATTCGTCCTCACGTATCCATATGGCCGGCAAGCCGGCCATGGCCGGATGGTCGCCAGCTTCGATATTCACTGTTGCCTGCGCAAGGTGCGGCCACAGACTATGGCCGACGAACTTCGTGCCAATCACTTCGCTAGTGTACCAGCCCCAGAATTCGTGGCTGCCGTCGCCGGCCGCGTGGATCGCGACAAAGCCGCCGCCATTCTCAATCCAGCTGCGCAATGCCGCACGCTGGTCGCCGGCCAGCACGTCCCCACTGGCATTGCTCCAGACCACGGCTTTGAACCGCGTGAGCAGCTCAGGCGAGAACACCGCACCGTTCTCGGTTTGGTAGACCGACCACCCGTTCTGAACTGCAAGCTCGCGGAACATGGCATTGCCCGCCTCAATGGCCTCGTCGTGGCGAAAGCCGTTGGTCTTGGAAAAGACGAGCACCGCCGGATGCGGGAAACTGTCAGGGACGGCGGGGGCCATCTTGTCGTGTTCGCGGCTGGGATTAAGCGCGCTATAAGTTCGCGGTCCGATCCACACGGCCAGGATCAGCACCAGCACCAGGAGCACGATCCCGATCCATTTCAGAATTCGCTTGAATGTTCGCATTTCACGATCTCCCGCCAGCCTAATTGAATATCGAAAGGTCGATAGCATCACCCATCGCCTTGTAGCCCGCATCGCCCGGATGAAGGTTATCCAGCGAGCCAAATGACTTGCTCATCCTTGCCGGATCGGCTGGGTCACGGGCGGCGGCATCGAAGTCGATTACCGCGTCGGGCTCGTTCGACGTGCGGATCCAGGTGTTCACGGTTTGACGGATCGCTTCCTTTTCCGGACTTGAGTGCGTTATCGAACCACCCATCGGCAGGATCGTCGCCATCACCAGCTTGATGTTCCGGGCATGGGCGCGGGCAATGAGCTGGCGGTAACCGGCGATAAGATCGCTAGCGTTCAGTTGCGGGCCATCGCCGAAGACCGGATTCTTGCCCGACATACCGATGTCGTTGACGCCTTCGAGCACGATGACATGACTTGCCCCTTCGATCCGCAGCACGTCGCGATCGAACCGGGCCAGAGCCGATGGCCCCCAACCCGAGGTCAGCACCCGGTTGCCACCTATACCGGCATTGACAACAGATGTGGGCTTGCAGCGCCTGCATTCGGAGAAGCGACGCGACAATTCTTCAGGCCAGCTGCGCAGCACGCCGGGCTTGCTGCGATTGCCATCGGTAATGGAATCGCCAAAGGCAACGATCACGCGCGGCGCGTTGCGGGTGAGGACTTCGACGCCACTGACCAGGGGCCGGCCCGGCAGCGGCTTCGCCCCTTCGGCACTTTCGCGCATGGTTTGGTCGCCATCCGCCAGCGCCATCAAGCCACCACCGCGCGGGTCGAGCTGCAATCCGTCGGGCAAATGGGCGCTCACCACCAGTTCACCGTGCGCAGCGACGGCAAGTTCGACCGGATCGCTTAACAGCGGCGCACCTGCCGGGATGACCACGGCGCGCGCGCCACCGAAGGTCAGTTGCCTAAGCGAGCCGGGTGCAGCCGAAAGACCTTCGCCCGCCAGCCCGACGCTGGCTGCGGCTAAGGTGATCGGCCTGGTGCCCGCCTCGTTCGAAATTCGGACGCGGATTTGCGAGCCCGCTACTGACAGGGCCAGACGAGTCCGGATCGTCCCTGCGACCGGAGGCTTCGGGCGCATGGGTTCGAGCATCGCCGCCGGTACCTTGAACTTCTCGATCAGGATCTTCTCAAAAACCGGATCTAGTGGATCGTAGGCTGCCGGACTGGATTGGTGGGCCTCGCGCCAGGAACCGGCCTGCTTGGCCGCAGCCGGCGCGGCTGACAGCAAAGCCAGCGCCGATGCAGCGGCGAGGATGAGGCACGACCGACTGAAATCCAACATCGAGTTTTCTGCCCGCAATGGTGTTTGGCGCATTGGTTCCTGCCTCGCCCACATCATCCTATTGCACTTGCACGACTGTTACCGAGTGCGGTGGCAAGCGCATGACCAGCTTGCCATCAACAGCATTCGCGCTGAATGGCCGGGGCTGTACGGCATTCGGCGCGTCGTAGGTGTTGACCGCGGCAAAGCTTGCCGCCGTCAGCACTTCGCCCACAGCCTTGCCGGCGATCACGCCGGGCACTTCCGCGGTCACTTCATTCTCGGCATTGGGATCAAGGTTGATCAGCGCCAGCCAGACTTTGCCGTCAGTGCCGCGCGCGGCGAGCGCATCGACTTTAGGCAAAGCAATATTGCCGAACTTATACTGACCGGCGTTGAACGTGACCGGCAGAAAAGCTGCATCCTGGAAGGGCACATACATCTTGTAGACATGATAGGTCGGCGTCAGCACCATCTTCGGCCCATCGGTCATGATCATTGCCTGCAGCACATTTACCATCTGCGCGATGTTGGTCATGCGCACGCGATCGGCATGGCGGGCGAATATGTTAAGGTTCATCGCCGCGGCAATGCCATCGCGCAGCGAGTTCTGCTGGATGAGATGCATCTGCTCGGTGCCCGCGGTGGGCTTGAGCCACACGCCCCATTCATCGACCACCAGCGCGACGTGCTTGTTCGGATCATAGCGATCCATGATTTCGGAATGCTTGGTGACGGTGCGATCCATCCACTGCGACTGCATCAGGATGGTGGCATATTCCTTTTCGCCGAAACCGGTTGCGGGTTCGTTGAACGGTGAGGAGCCCCAAGTGTACTGGTGCAGCGAAATGCCATTGATGTCCCAGTAGATCGGGCTGCGCGCCTTCCAGGCCTTCATGATCACTTCGGTGTAGGAGGGATCGGAACTGTTCGGCCCCGCCGCAATCCGCAACATGCCGTTGGGATTGCTGGGCAAAGAATCCATCGGCTTGCCGGTCATCAGATCCTTGGCGATCGCGGAGAAATCGACGCGCGGCGGGGCTTGGGCGGGATTATAGTTATGCACGAAATGCGCGAAGGTCTTCATTTTGGTGACATATTCTTCGCCGGTGTAAGGACCGCCGCAACCCCACATCTCGTTGCCGAGGCCGAGGTAACGCACCTTGTATGGCGCGCGGCGGCCGTTCGCGGAGCGCTCCCGCGCGGCGGTCGAAGGGGCCACTGCCGTCATGTATTCGATCCAGTTGGCAGCTTCTTGCACCGTTCCCGAACCGACGTTGACCGAGATATAGGCCTCCGAGCCGATCTGCTCGGCAAAATCCATGAATTCGTGGGTGCCGAAGGTGTTGGGTTCGATCGCGCCTGCCCAGGTGGTGTTGACCGTCACCTTGCGGCGGTTTGCCGGGCCGATGCCGTCACGCCAGTGGTATTCGTCAGCAAAGCAGCCGCCCGGCCAGCGTACCACCGGCACCTTGATGGCGCGCAGCGCGCCGACAACATCGCTGCGGATGCCGCGCACATTGGGTATCTTCGAATCTCTGCCGACCCAGACCCCGCCATAGATACCCCTGCCAAGATGCTCGGCGAACTGGCCGAATATGTCACGGTTGATGATTGGACCTGGCGCGTTAGCCTGGACCGTGAGGGTTCCAGTTGCAGAGACCGGGGCGGGTGTCTGCTCGGATTGCGCATGTGCTGAAGTGGAAAGGGTCAGGGACACAATTGCCGCTGCTTGCATAAATCTGTCGAACATCGTCTCGTCTCTTTCTATTGACTTGGCGTCAGGGCCTGAGACCGTGCGCTTCGAGAAATTGCAGCATCGTTTGCCGCACCATCTGGTTGCCGAGGCCACCGCTCCTGAGATCGAAGGCGTGTTCGGCATGTGGCATGCGGATGAGCCGCGTCTCTATGTCCGCAGCCCGCGCCCTGTCGGCAAAGGCATAGGCGGCAGAGGGATCGACGAGATGATCGGCTTCCGGCACGACTAGCATCGTCGGTGGTGCGTCGGCGTTGATGTGCGTATCGGAGGCAATCGCCTTGTAGCGATCGGGAAACTGTTTGGGCGTCCCGCCTGTGTATCGGACTGTCATCATCCGGCCGAAGACTCCGACAATTGGATCGGGATTGTCATGCATACGCGCTGGATCGACGACAGGGTATAGAGCGATCACTGCCCTGACTTGCGGTACCGCTCCCGGGCAGGCGGACTGCAGCGTTCCGGCATTCGCTCTATAGGACAGGTTGAGCACGAGATTGCCGCCTGCCGATTCGCCCCACAGCGCAAGCCGCGCCGGATCGCCGCCATAGCGTGCGGCATTGGCCTTTACCCAGGCTAGCGCGCAGGCAAGCTGCGATTCGGCGACATTCCAGGTGTGTCGGGCATCGGTAGAGAGCGGATATTCCAGAGAGATCGCCAGATAGCCGCGATCAGCAAACCAGCGGTAATCCGCCTCGCGCTGTTTCAGCGTCTCCGCGCCCCAACCGCCGCCGTGGATATAGACGAATATCGGCGCGAGGGCGGCTTTCTTGCCGGTGGGGCGATAGATGTCTAGCGGCAGCTTCTGCCCATCAAATTCACTGTAGAAGACAGTATCGGGCTGCGGATTGGGGGAGGATTGCGAGCGCGCAAAAAGCACCTGCGCCGGATCGATGTGCGCACCGTTAGCTTGGGCGACGCCGAGCTGCCGGGCAAGAATTGCCGCCGAGCCAATTGTTGCGACGGCTCCCAGACCCGCAAGAAACAGAGCCCGGCGCTTGCCGCTCTGGCGCCAACTGCGAAGTGAAATCACCGCGCCAACCAGCGACAGAATGGTGATCCATGGCCCCATTTGGCTGGTTAGTATCGGGCCAAGCTCACCCAGCAGGGGAATCGCCGGGAAAAAGCTGCCAAGCGTCCCTAGGGCAAACAGCACGATGGATGCCTTGCCCAGAAAGCGAGCTATCCCGAGCAGCGCCCTGGACATCATTTGTCTGCGCCAACCGTGCGCGTGGCCTCGGCATAGTCGCGGCCCAAGATCGCAGCGATGGCGTCGCCGGACGGGACAAGATCACAGGTCTCGTCAATTGTGCTCATCGTGAATCCTCCCATGGGCGGCTGGATGCCTGTCCTTGATGCCACTGCTCGATCTTCCAGAACCTAGTCGACAGCCGATAATTCCAGCTGGTCCCTAGTTTCGGCTTCCCTTGCGATCTTCTGCTTCATGATCCGCCGGGCCAGCACGCCGGCCGCATCGGCCTTGAGAATGATCGGCTTGTGATCGAGGAAATCGGTCGACTCTCCCATGTCGCGCTGCTGCGCTTCGATCATCGGGCCATCCTGCGTCTCGAAAACGTTCTTCATCGTCGCGGCGGTGGCCAGGGTGAATTGCTCACTGTCCTTCGCGAAGTTGCGGCCCGAACCCCAGAAGTAGTGGCTGGTGGTTTCGGTCTCCGGCGTAATGAGATGCGCATTTGGCGTGCGCCAGCCCTGATCGATAGTCGTCCCGTGATCCCAGAAGGCGGTGTCTACAAACAACACACCCGGCGCGTCCCAGCGCGCATGTCCCTGGCCTTCAACGTCCTCCGGGCCGGGCTCAAGCCCGAACAACGGACGCTTGGCGGCATCCACATGATAGTGGTGCCGCCAAAGCATCGACCAGACGGTGTCGCCGTCACGCTCCACCTTGTTGGTGAAATCCTCGAAGTTCGAGCCTTCGTGGATGCCGGGGTGGAGATAGTGGATGTGGCTGAGGTCGAGCAGATTGTCAGCGATCAGCTGGTAGTTGCCCTTGATGTGCGAGTAGCCTTGGCAGCTGGTGTATTTTTCGGTGTCGCTGAAGAAGCCGAAGTCGGGAATGAGATCGGGATCGGCTTCCGCCGCATCACCCAGCCACAGCCAGATCAGTTTGTCATGCTCAACCGCAGCATAGCCTTTGACACAGGTGCGAGCTTTCTGGCTTTCATCATCGTGCGGCGCTTCTACGCAGGCCCCGGTGCCGTCGAACCGCAGGCCATGATAGCCGCATTGGAGAGTGTCGCCCACGCGCTTGCCCATCGACAGCGGCACGAAGCGATGCGGACAGCGATCATGTACCGCACCGATGTTACCGTCTGCCTTGCGGAACATGACGATCTGTTCGTTACAGATCATGCGGCTGACCATCGGTTCGTCTAGCTCATAGGCATTGGCCGCCACATACCAGGTGTTCTTGAGGAAGGGCATTTTTTGGGGCGCTCTCAGGTTAGCGGTAGTCGCGACAGAATTCGCGCAGGTCGTTCACAAACAGATCGGGCTGTTCGAAGGCAGCGAAATGGCCGCCTTTTGGCAGTGTGGTCCAGCGCACGATGTTGTACATCTGCTCCGCCCAGGCGCGCGGGGTCGGGCGGATCTCCGCCGGGAAGCGGGCATGGGCGGTGGGGACCGTTACGAAGGCCCAGTCGTCCTGAGGCGCTGCATTGGGGCCGATGCATTCGTAGTAGAACCGCATCGCCGAATTAATCGTGCCGGTTACCCAGTAGAGCATGATGTTCTCGAGCAGCTGATCCTTGGAATAGGAGCTTTCGATGTCATCGCCGCAGTCGCTCCATGTCTTGAATTTCTCGACCACCCAGGCGGCGAGACCGGCGGGCGAGTCCGTCAGGCCGTAGGCGAGCGATTGCGGCTTGGTGCCCTGGATCGCCTGATAGCCGCTCTCGCGCGCGTCATATTCGCGCTTCCAGACCTGTTCGGCGATCTCCCGTTCGCTGAGCCCGGCCATCGGATTGGCAAGATCGGCGGGCTTGCCGACAATGAAATTGAGATGCAGCGCAATCACCCGATCGGGGTGGTTCATCGCCATCCGGCTGGAGATCGCCGAGCCATAGTCCCCGCCTTGTGCGACATAACGGTCATAGCCAAGCAATTCCATGATCCGGTCGTTGATCGCGGCGGCCTTGCCGATGTTGAAGCCCTTGTGCCGGGTGGGGCCGGAAAAGCCGTAGCCCGGGATCGACGGCGCGACGACATGGAACGCGTCACGGCGATCGCCGCCGTGGCCGGCCGGATCGGACAGCGGCCCCAGGATGTCGAGGAATTCCGCGACTGAGCCCGGATAGCCATGGGTCAGGATCAGCGGCAGCGCATCGGGCTCGGGCGAGCGGATGTGATAGAAATGCACATTCTCGCCGTTGATTTCGCTCGTGAACTGCGGGTAACGATTGAACCGTGCCTCGACCGCGCGCCAGTCAAAGCTGTCGCGCCAATAGGTGCAAAGCTCCTCCAGATAGCCGCGCTCGGTCCCATAGTCCCAGCCCGCGCCGTCAAGCTGGTCTGGCCAGCGGATGCGGGCAAGCCGCACCTTGAGGTCGGCTATGATCTCATCAGGAACGTCGCATCGGAAGGGCCGAATTTCCTCTGCCACTAGAGTTTCCCGGCCTTGAGGAACTCCACCGCAAAGTGCGCTGCACGAGCGGACAGCGCCATATAGGTCAGCGAGGGGTTCTGCGTCGCGCTGGAGGCCATGGCCGACCCGTCAGTGATGAACAGGTTGGGCACGTCGTGTGCCTGGCTGTACCCATTGAGCACCGAGGTTTTAGGATCGGTGCCCATATGCGCGGTCCCCATTTCATGGATGGCATTTCCGGGCGCATTGGGGCCATTGCCCTTGGCGAGGATATGAACGCCGGCTGCCCCGAGCATGGCCTCGGCATCGGCCTGGGCGGCTGCGACGAGCTTGCGGTCATTGTCGCCGGGGGTGCATTCGATATGCGGGATCGGCATGCCCCAGGCGTCGGTGCGGGTAGCATGCAGGGTGACGCGGTTGTCGCGGTTGGGCAGCATCTCGCCGCCGCCGCCGGCAAAGATCATCCACGGGCCAGGTTTGCGCATCGCTGCCTTGGCCGCCGCCCCCACGCCGATGGGGGCCATCGAGGCCATTTTCCAGTTCGAGCGGAAGGCCATCGTGACCATGCCGAAGCCGCGCAGGTAGTCTTCCTGGCTATCGACATTGCGGAAGCGGGGGATGATGTTGGCCTGCGGGCGGCGTCCGCGATAGTAGCGGTCTTCAAATCCCGGATAGACCCCCATGGCAAAGGCGCCGCCAAGATGGTCCATCAGATTGCGCCCGACCATGCCCGAGCTGTTGGCCAGGCCATCCGGAAAGGCGGCGCTCTTCGAATTGAGCAGGATCTGCGCGGTGGGGATGGTCGAGGCGTTGAGGAAGACCATTCTGGCGCTGTAGGTCCGGTGCCGCTTGGTCTTCGCGTCCAACACGCGCACGCCGGTGACGCGGTTGGTCTTGGCATCGTGGATCACGCTATGGACGATGGCATCGGTGATGACCGTCAGGTTGCCAGTGTTGCGCGCCGCTGGCAGGGTTGCGCTGAGGCTGGAGAAATAGGCGCCAAAGCTGCAGCCATTGCCGCACTGCGCCCGGTACTGGCAGGGGCCGCGCCCGAGATCGGCGTGCTGCTGGCGCACTTCCGACAGGTTGGCGACGCGCGGCGGGATCACGGTGCGGCCGGGAAAATTGGCCTCTACTTTGCGTTTGAAGTCGGCCTCCACATCATTCATGCCCATCGGTGCCAGAAAGTCCCCATCGGGCAATTGATGCAGGTCTTCCTTCGATCCTGAAACTCCCGCGAAGGCCTCGACATGATCGTACCAGGGGGCGAGATCGGCATAGCGGATCGGCCAGTCCGAGCCGTGGCCATCCTTCTTGTTCGCGCCGAAATCGAGGTCACTCCAGCGGAGCGACATGCGTGCCCACATCAGCGAGCGGCCGCCCAGGTGAAAGCCGCGATACCAGTTGAACGGCTTGCCTTCCGGCGTCGAATAGGGGCTCTCGCTGTCCTTGACCCAGAAATGCTTGTTGGCGGCGTTGAACGAGAACAGCGTGGACTGGATCGGATAGTCGCGTGCGATTTCCTCTTCGGGGATCTTTCCGTCGTCGGGTAGCTCCCAGGGCATCAGGCCGTCCTTGTAATCGGTGCCATGCTCCATGTTGCGCCCGCGCTCGAGCACGAGCACTTTCAGGCCCTTTTCGGTAAGCTCCTTGGCAACCCAGCCACCGCTGATCCCCGAGCCGACAACAATTGCGTCAAACATTGTGGTTTCCCTCAAGGACTGACATCGATCGCCCAGCCGCGCGTATCCGCGGTGACCGGTATCGAGGGCTCCCATGCGCCCGGCACATGCTCATAACGCAGCTCCTGCGTCGCGCCGGCTTCGGACAGGTAATAGAGCGAGAGCACCAGGCCCTTGAACTTGACAAAGGCCGGGTTGCGCATCGCGGCCTTGTCATAGGCAGCGACAACTTCCAGCTGTCTTGCCGGGGGTAGGGCGGCGATCCCTTTCGCGGCAGCATCGATCTCGTCCAGCACCCGGGTGAAGTCGGCCTGTGTCTGCGCCGAGGCCCAGGTCTGCATCAGCAGGTCGAAGCGTTTCGGCACTCCGGCATCGCGGGCGCCGGGCGTGTCGGTCCGCGGCAAGATGGTTTCCGCCACGGCATCGAGCACGGCGGAGCGCCTCGCATCAAAAAACGCAGCCTTGTCGCCTACTGCCGCCTCCAGGCTACCCCAACCGGGGAATGCCGTGCCGACCGCGCCGATTGCCAGCAAGGTCTTCAAAACAAAACTGCGGCGGTCCAGGCCCAATAGATCTGTCGCCATCACTCTACTCCCAATCCAATGCAGCACCGCGCCGCACCGCCGCGCGAGCCGTTAATGCAAAATAGCCGCCGGCAAGGGGAGGACCTCGCCAGCGGCTATCCATCAGCTCAGCACCGGTTTCAGCGCGAGCCGAACGAGTAGCGCAGACTCACGCCCAGTTCGCGCGGCAGCGAAGTGCGCACCGTGTTGTAGCCACTGGGGGCGACCGCATAGGGGCTGTAGATGTTGTTCAGCGTGGCCGTGCGCGAGAGCTCGACCTGCTTGTTGGTCACGTTCTTGGCGAAGAAGCCCAGCTCCCAGACATTCTCCTGTCCGGTGATTCCGGCATAGAGATCGAGGATGGCATAAGAAGGCGTCGGACGGAACACGCCGGCAGTGGGGAAGTTGCCGAAGTTGGGGTTGTTGCCCTTGATGCTCAGGTTGAAGCGGAAATAGCCCTCCAGCGAGCCCAGCGGCACGGTGTAGGCGCCGTTGACTGTGGCGTTGAACGGCGCATCCTGATTGAGCACCTGGCCTTCAAGCGAAGGGCAGAAGTTGATCGGGTTGGCCGCTGTTATCGGGCGGGCAGGATCGTTGCACGGCACCGTGCCGCCGCGCGACTTGATCTGCGAATAGCTGAGGTTGGCACCCAGCGACAGATTGTCAGTCGGCTTGGCAGCCACTTCCAGCTCGAAGCCGCGCACCCGCGAATCCACATTGCGGTAGAAAGCGAGGCTGGTCAGCGCCGTCCGGTTCGAAATCGTATTGAAATACTGCACGCCCTCGAAGGTGGTCAGCTGGTTGCCATAATCGATCTGGAACAGCGCCGCGTTGACCCGCAGGTTCCGGCCGAAGCTCGTCTTGATGCCGATTTCATAGCTCTTGGCTTTTTCGGGCAGCGGGGTGACCAGATTGGCGGGAAGGCCGTTGTTGTTGATCGCCGGCAGGCCGGTGCGGAACGAGCTGCCGGTGGTCGCATAGACCATCAGATCATCGGTGAACTTGTGCGACAGCGAGAAGTTGTAGAGCGTGGTGCTGTACTTGTCGTCGTTGTTCTGGATCGAGTTGCCGATGCCATTCGGGATCGGCGAATCGCACACACCGGCATATGTCGGGCTGGTGATCAGTGAAGCACTGATTGACTCGCAAGTCGGGAAGAAGGGCCGGAAGGCTGCGGGAACGCTCAGGATGACAACATTGTAAGGCGAAACGCTGGTCCGCGCGGCGAAGGTCTGAATGTTCAGTGCCACCGGCACCCGGTCTTTGACGAAAGCCACGCCGCCGCTCAGTTCGGTCTTCTCACCAAGATTGGCCTTAAGGTTGCCGTAGAACGAATCGAATTTCTGAGCGATGCGGATATTGGTCAGGCTGTTGAGGACATAGGCCGGGTTGGGCGACGTCACTGCGCCGGGCAATGCGTTGGGCGCACCGAAGGCACCCGCCAGATAGGTCGGAGCCCTGAAATTGATGCCCTCGCCGCCCGAGTGCTTGGAATACCAGCCAATGTCATAACTGATCGGGCTCCCGCCGACGCGGTCCCCCGACAGACGCACTTCGTGCACCCGGAACTTGGGAAGTGCGACATTTTCAGGTGACGTATACGATTCGAAGCCGGGCAGCATGTTGAGCGGGTCCGAAGTCGTAAAACTGGCGAATTGCCGGTTGAACTGGCGACCGAAATTATAGCTCAGCTTCTGGCCGAACACCTCCCAGCTGGCATTGACGGTGAGCAAGTCGGTGTGCTGCGGGTCGATGCTCGGCGCATCCTGCACCGAAGCACGCTGTGCCAGCGTCAGTGCCGGGCCGTTGAAATTGGCCGGGATCGCGCCCAGCGTGCCGAAGAAGGCCGTTGCCGAAGCAGGGGCGCCCGGGCTGCCGGTGCCTTGCACCTGCGTATAGCGCAGAATGTCTGTCTTGCGGCGCTGATACATCGCCTGGATCGACAGCGTGTCGGTCGGCTTGAGCAAGACCGTGGCGCGGAACGAGCGGTCCCTGACACTCGGCTTCACCGCGCTGCGCACGCTGTAGATCCGGTCGCCTTCGCTGTTTTCAATGTTGGTGGCGAGGCGGATCGCCAGCACATCCTTGATCACCGGCAGGTTGACCGCTGCCTGGATGTCCCAGTGATTGGCCGTGCCATAGAACCCCTGGGCATAACCACCGAATTCGGTGAGATCAGGCTTTCTCGTTGTAATCGTGATGGCGCCCGAAATCGAAGGCGCACCGCGCGATGTGCCCTGCGGTCCGCGCAGCACTTCGACCTGGCCGATGTCGAAGATCGATGTGACAGTCTGCCCCGGGTCAAAACCGATTTCGTTGAAATAGATCGGCGTGGCTGGCGTGCCGGAACCCGGGCGCCACGAAACGCCGCGCAGCGAAACCTGGGTGCTGGCGCCGGCATTGACCAGGGTCAGGCCCGGCGCAAGCTTGGAGAGTTCGTCAGCCGAAGTGATCGCCAGCTTCTGCAGCGAATCGCCCGAAACGACCTGCACCGAGACCGGCACATCCTGCAGCCGTTCATCCGAACGGCGCGCGGTAACGATGATGTCCCCTGCTTCGCTCGCGCCATCACCCTGCGCATCCTGCGCAAAGGCGGTAAAGGGCATCGCCATAGCCATCACCGCAGCCGAGGCCAGCAGCCGCTTGCCTATCCCAGACTTGTAAACCGTGCTCCGAATCATCTGAATTCCTCCCGTTTTGAAATTTTGGTGACGATTGCCGCGACACCCTCAGTTAAAGCCGCAATTGCCTCAATATAATGTAATTCGTGCATTTCATTGAGAAATTAGTGCGATCGCGTAACCCGGACCTTGTCCAATTCCCAACATGGTGAAGCGCCTTCTCCCCAACGTCGGCTTCCCGCTCTGAGCAAACGAATGTCGAAAGATTGGCTATTTCTACACTGACACATTGTCAGTGGCAAGCGGAACTGTCACAAAGGCGCGCAAAGCAATGGATTGGAAGCGAAAGGCATGGTGCTTGCCTCCCTCAGCACTCTCGGCGACATGCCGCCGGCGTTACATGAAAACATGGTTGAACAATGAAGCCAAAATCTGACCATTCCGAATACAAAGAGCGCCTGATCGATGCCGCAGGCGAAATCATTGCCACCGAAGGCATCGAGAATTTGAGTGCGGGCAATCTGGCCAAGCGTGTCGGTCTCAGGCGGACGGTAGTACACTATCATTTCGGCACTATGGACCACTTGCTAGCTGCCCTGATCCGAAGGTCCTATGCTGCCATGAAATCCAGAATCTTGCCGAGCTTTGATCTGGCGACGCTCGGACAGGACCTCTGGGATCTTTATAGCACAAACATGCCTGCTGGCGACGCGGTCCGCGCTCATGCGCTTGCCAGCCCCGTGGTTGGCGAGGCCTTTCGCGAAGTGTTTGAAGACATGCAGCAGCTTCTCGCCACGATGCTCGACGAGGCACATCGCGTCCAGGGGATCGAACCGGAGATACCCACCCTCGACATGGCAATGGTCGTGATGATGTCGGCGCAGTTTGTTGGCGCGCAGCGTTCGCTGGGCGGCCCAGAGAAAATCGCCTCGGTCGAGGCCTACCTCAAGTCGCTCTTCGCCATCACCTCGAACAAAGAAGGCTGACACATTTCATCTTCCAGAATGTGATATTCCTGCCCATGTCCATCTCAGCCCCATCGCTCGCGCATAGGTGCTGCCTCATCCGGCGGATTGAACTTTCAGCGAATTGACAATGCTACGCGAATCAACGGAATCAGCATACCATGAATTCGAGACAAGAACTTCTTTCGGCAACTGATGCGCAAATCGACGACGCCATGCGACATGCCTCGCCGATGGTGCTGCGCGGCTTGCTCTATCAGTTGACCGGCGACGAGGATCTTATCGCCATGCCGCCAGGGAACTCCGCCAAATTCGGCGTCGGCCGGGAAATGGCGAATGATGCCGACGCCGACCGGATCAAGGCCAAGGGGGCGGCGTTCCTCAAACAGTATCGTGACAGCGGCGCTGGCGACATTGATATCGGCCCAGCGGCACGCCTCCGACAGAGCCTCTCGCTCACCGCCGGGCATGAGATCCCTGAGCAAGAGCTGCATATCTGGCAGGAAGAGGCGGCCTTAGATCGCTGGGCGCGCGGGGTGCACTGGCAAGGCGGCGAACCGCCCAAAGCTGCAGAAGCGTTCAAGGTCGCAGTGATCGGCACCGGGATATCCGGGCTCAATGTCGCCGTG
>JANLSP010000432.1:0-12293 GCA_031362485.1 Novosphingobium sp. | reverse complement strand
GCCCATTGCCTGCGCACCGTGATGCGGCTCGATTCGCCCTATTGCGAGCACGACGGGCTTAACCTCAGCTGGGAAATGCTGGAAGGCCTTGCCAAACACAATGGACCGCCGGGCCTGATTAACTGGGCCTTGGCAGAGCTGGACAATGCCTATCCGCTCGATCTCGCGACCTGGCCCAGCCTTGAGGCCCAGGTCGCCGCGATTGCTGACGACATCGCCTATGACAACCACGACATCGACGATGGCCTGCGCGCTGGTTTTCTCAGCCTCGACGAACTCCTGACCCAGCCGCTGGTCGCCGATCAATGGCGGCAGGTCGAATCACGCTTCCCCGGCGCCCTGCGCGAGCGGCAACTCAGCGAACTGGTGCGCAGCCAGATCGGGCTGATGGTCAACGATGTGTTGTCTGAAACCGCGCGGCGCGTGGCGGGCATGGCCTCGCCCACCGATGTCCGCACCGCACAACAGGCCAGCGCCGGTTTCTCGCCTGCGCTGGCGGAGGAGGAGCGACGCCTCAAGAAATTCATGTATGAAAAGCTCTATTTCCATCCCGAACAGCTTGCCATTGCTGCGCGCGCCCGCACGCTGATTGCCGAGCTCTATGCCGCCTATGCGCAGGAGCCGGGCCTGATGGACGAGAGCTGGTTTGCCCGCCTGCCCGAACTGGAACCCCACAAGAGCCGCCACATCGCCGATTATATTGCGGGCATGACGGACCGCTATGCCATCCGCTGCCACGCCCAGATCTATGGGCGGACACCAGAGGGCCTTGGCAATGTCTGAGCCGGTGCGCATCTGTCTGGTCGGCGCCACCGGGCTGACCGGCACGCAGGTGATCGAGCAGGCAGTCGGACGCAGCGATGTGCATCTTGTTGCAGTGGCGCGGCGGGAGATGCGCTTGCCGCGTTGCGCGCGCATGGAGATGGTAATCGCCGATCCATCGGATTGGGCCGCCGTCATTGCCCAGTCGCATGCCGGCGTGCTGGTCTGCGCGCTGGGCACCACCTGGCGCAAGGCAGGCAAGGACGAGGCTGCTTTCCGGGCAGTAGATTTTGATCTCGTGCTTGACTGCGCGCGCGCGGCAAAAGCGGCCGGGATCGGCCACGTCATCGTCGTATCGTCGGTCGGCGCCGACCCGCTCAGCCGCAATTTCTACCTCAGGGTGAAAGGCGAGATGGAAGCCGCGATAGGCAAGCTTGGCCTGCGTCGACTCGACATCCTGCGCCCGGGCCTGCTGCGTGGTGAGCGCGGCGATGACCGCAGACCCGGCGAGCGAATGGCCATGGTGCTCAGTCCGCTGCTCGATCTCCTGCTGCAGGGCAAGCGCCGCCGGTATCGCTCGATCAGGGTTCGTGACCTCGCCCAGATTGTCTTCGCGCTGGTGCGAGAGAAAGCGGCAGGTCGCTTCGTCCACGACAACGACGCGATGCGCTATATGTTGCGCCGCCACCGGGGATAACCGCATAAGCTGACGATAGCGTGATTGACTCGCCAGACCGCAAGCCGCCATTTCCGCACCTGTCGCTGACAGCGCGGGAGAGTCCCTGCGATTCGTGGTTTTCGCGGATCAAGGGGCGCCGAAGGAGCAACCGCCCCGGAATCTCTCAGGCCAACGGACCGCGTGCGTCGATAGCGATACTCTGGAAAGAGGCACCTCCCAACTATTCGGGGGTGGCCCGCCGAAGGGGTAACCCTGAACTTGTTTCAGGGGAAAGCTCTCAGGTACCCGTGACAGAGGGGGCGTCCGGCGAGGGCGTCTTTGTGTGCGGGAAACAGACTTGTGAGCGAATCAGAAGAACCTGAAATTGTCGAATTGCCGCTGGGTGACTGGCACGTTTCGCGCGGTGCACGGATGGTGACTTTCGCGGGCTACTCGATGCCGGTGCAATATGCCGAAGGCATTATCGTCGAGCACCTGTGGACACGGGAAAACGCCGGGCTGTTCGATGTCAGTCACATGGGCCAGCTCTACATTTCGGGGGACGGGCTCGATGCGGCGCTCGAAGCGCTGCTGCCGATTGATCTTGCCACGCTGAATGTAGGCCAAGTGCGCTATTCGCTGCTGCTGGACGAGCACGGTGGCATTCTCGACGATCTTATGGTGACGCGCTGGGGCAGCGGAATTTACATGGTGGTGAATGGCGCCACCAAGTGGGACGACATTGCCCACTTGCGCGAATTCCTGCCCGACAAGATTACGCTCAATCACCTCTACGAGACGGCGCTGCTCGCCTTGCAAGGACCGAGAGCGTATGCGGCGCTCGAACCGCTTGTTTCAGGCGATCAGCCGCTGTCCGCGCTCACCTTCATGCGCGGCGGGGCCTTCAAGCTGGGCGGCGTGGACGCGTGGATCAGCCGCTCGGGCTATACCGGCGAGGACGGCTTTGAGATTTCGCTGCCAGCCGAGGATGCTGCGCGGATTGCCGATTTGCTCTGCACGGACGCCCGGGTGAAACCCATCGGCCTGGGCGCGCGCGATTCGCTGCGGCTGGAGGCGGGTCTACCGCTGTATGGTCATGACCTCTCGCCCGAGACCAGCCCGGTCGAGGCGGCGCTGACATTCGCGATCAACAAGCGGCGGCGCGCGGAAGGCGGCTTTGCCGGTGCGGAACGCATTCTCGCCGAGATCGCCGGCGGTGCGCCGCGCAGGCTGGTCGGCCTCGCGCTCCAAGGCCGAATGGCCGCGCGCGAGGGGGCCGAAGTCTTCGCGGGCGATGTAAAGATCGGCACAGTAACCTCGGGCGGGTTTTCGCCCAGCCTCGAGGCGCCCATTGCCATGGCCTATGTCGATTTGGCCCATGCCGCGACCGGCACGCCGCTCGAAATCGACGTGCGCGGCAAGCGCCTTGCTGCGACCGTCACCGCCATGCCCTTTATTCCTCACCGCTATCATCGCTAGGAGCCGCGCATGAGCCGCTATTTCACCAAGGACCACGAATGGATCGACGTTGCGGGCGATGAAGGAACCGTCGGCATCACCGACTATGCCCAGGGCCAGCTCGGCGACATCACCTTTGTCGAACTGCCCGCCGAAGGGCAGGCAGTGAAAGCGGGAGAGGCAGTGTCTGTCGTCGATTCGGTCAAGGCTGCAAGCGATGCCTTTAGTCCCGTCAGCGGCACGGTGACCGGGGTGAACGGTGAACTCGACGGTGCGCCCGAGCTGGTCAACACCAGCGCCGAAAGCGCCGGCTGGCTGTTCAAGCTGACGCTCGCTGATGCGGGCGAACTCGCGGGCCTGATGGACCGCGCCGCCTATGATGCCTACGTGGCGGGATTATAAGCCGATGCGCTACCTGCCCCTGACGCCCGCCGACCGAACCGCAATGCTCGGCGTGATCGGCGCGGGTGCGATTAATGATCTGTTTGTCGATGTGCCAGCCGAAGCGCGCTTGTCCGGCCCCATTGCCGGGCTTCCCGCCCATGCCAGCGAAATGGCGGTTGAGCGGCATATGGCGCGGCTTTCGGGGAAGAGTGTCAGTGCCGGCTCAGTGCCTTTTTTCCTTGGGGCAGGGGCCTATCGCCACCACATTCCCGCCTCGGTCGATCATCTGATCCAGCGAGGCGAATTCCTCACCAGCTACACGCCCTACCAGCCCGAAATCGCGCAAGGCACGCTGCAAGTGCTGTTCGAATTCCAGACCCAGGTCGCGCGGTTGTTCGGCACGGATATTGCCAATGCCTCGATGTACGATGGCTCGACCGCCTGCTGGGAAGCGATCGCCATGGCGGGCCGCGTCACCAAACGCAGCCACGCAGTGCTGTGCCGGGGGCTTCATCCGCATTACATCTCGACTGTCCAGACAATGGCGAAGTTCACCGGGGATACGATTGACTACCGTGCCCCCCGGCTTGAGCTCCTGCCCGATACGGCGGGCGTGATCGACGCGGTTGACGATGAGACCTCCTGTGTCGTGGTGCAATATCCCGATGTGCTGGGCCGGGTGACTGACCTCGCCCCGATTGCCGAAGCTGCCCACGCGCGCGGCGCTCTGCTGATTGTCGTGGTGACCGAGCCGGTGGCGTTGGGTCTGCTCGAAGCTCCGGGAAATCTCGGCGCCGATATCGTCGTCGGCGAGGGCCAGGCATTGGGCGTCGGCCTGCAATTCGGCGGGCCTTACCTCGGCCTGTTCGGTGCCCGCGAAAAATTTGTGCGCCAAATGCCGGGGCGCCTCTGCGGCGAGACGGTCGACGCCGACGGCAAGCGCGGTTTCGTGCTGACGCTGTCCACGCGTGAGCAGCATATCCGCCGTGAGAAAGCGACGAGCAACATCTGCACAAATTCGGGCCTCTGCGCTTTGGCATTCAGCATTCACATGACCCTGCTGGGCGGCGAGGGGCTGGCGCTGCTGGCGCGGGTGAACCATGCGCGCGCCAATGTGGCGGCTGCGCGGCTGGCGCAGATTCCGGGCGTCTCGCTGATCGGCGATGCCTGGTTCAACGAGTTTGCGCTGCTCCTGCCGATTGACGCTGCGGTTGCCGTCAGCCGCATGGCGGAGCGCGGCGTGCTGGGCGGAGTGCCGCTGGGCAGGCTCTACCCAGGTGTGGCTGGGCTGGCAAATGGCCTGCTGGTCACCGCTACCGAAACCGTCACCGATGAGGACATAGAGGCGCTGGCGATAGCGCTGGAAGGAGCCATCGCATGAGCGCGCTCAATCCATCGGGATGGCGGCCTGGCCCTGGTGCCGGCTCCGGGGGCGGGCAGACCTCGCCCACCGCAAGCGGTGACCGCGGCCTTGCGCTCGAAGAACCCCTGATTTTCGAGCTCGGCCAGCCAGGCACTTGCGGGGTCGATTTCGATGATGAGGACTCTGCGCCCAGCTCCGCGATTGGCCGTTTTCTGCGCGCCGCGCCGCCGGCGCTGCCGGGCCTTTCGGAGCCGGAGACGGTGCGCCACTACACCCGCCTCAGCCGCCAGAATTATGCCATTGATCTTGGCCCGTTCCCGCTCGGCTCGTGTACAATGAAGCACAATCCGCGCCTAAACGAAAAAGTCGCGCGGCTGCCGGGCTTTGCCGATCTCCATCCGCTCCAGCCGGTCGAGACGGTGCAGGGTGCACTGGGGGTGATTGATCAGCTTGCCCAGTGGCTGATCGCACTGACCGGCATGCATGCCGTCGCCATGACTCCCAAGGCGGGGGCGCATGGCGAGTTGTGCGGGGTGCTGTGCATCAAGGCTGCGCTGGCTGCGCGGGGCGATCCGCGTGAAGTGCTGCTCGTCCCCGAGAGCGCGCACGGCACCAATCCGGCCACGGCTGCCTTTGCCGGCTTCTCGGTCGAGAGCATTGCGGCGAACGCCGATGGCCGCGTTGATTTCGCCGCACTGAAAGCACGGCTGGGGCCCGACATTGCCGGGGTGATGATCACCAACCCCAACACCTGCGGCCTGTTCGAGCGCGACATGAAAGCCATTTCGGACGCGGTTCATGCGGCTGGCGGCTATGTCTATTGCGACGGGGCGAACTTCAACGCGATTGTCGGCAAGGTGCGCCCGGGCGATCTCGGTATCGATGCCATGCACATTAACCTGCACAAGACCTTTTCCACACCCCACGGCGGCGGCGGACCAGGCTCGGGGCCGGTGGTCCTGTCAGCCGCGCTCGCACCCTTTGCACCGCTCCCCTATGTCGCCAAGGCGGCGGATGGCACGCTGCGGCTGGTCGAGGAAAGCGCAGAGGGCAATCTCAATTTCGGACGCATGACCGCATTTCACGGCCAGATGGGCATGTTCACCCGCGCACTGGCCTATATTCTCAGCCACGGCGCGGATGGCCTCGCGCGCGTTGCCGAGGACGCTGTGCTGGGGGCAAACTATGTGCTGCGCAGCCTCGAAAACGCGCTCGATGCTCCGTTTGCCGCCAGTGGCCCGTGCATGCACGAGGCGTTGTTCAGCGATAGCGGGCTGGCGGAGGGCTTTTCAACGATCGACATCGCCAAGGGGCTGATCGACGAAGGCTTCCATCCGATGACGGTCTATTTCCCTCTGGTGGTCCACGGTGCGATGCTGGTCGAGCCGACCGAGACCGAAAGCAAGTTCGGATTGGACCGATTCATTGCCTCGCTGCGCAGTCTGGCAGACCGGGCGCGGGCGGGGGACGAGTTGCTCAAGAGCGCACCGCATTTTGCCCCGCGCCGGCGGCTGGACGAGACCCAGGCGGCACGCAAGCCCGTGCTGGTCTGGAAAGGCGATATTGCCTAGTTGACTGCCTTTTCACCGGCACGGCCTACGGATTCAATATCGCGGCCAACGCCCTTGACCGTGTTGCAGGCCGATGCGGTCAGCGCGATGCTGGCGGCGACGATGGCGAAAAGGGTATTGCGGATCATGGCTGGGGTCCTCATTTCAAGCTTGGGAATACTGCCAACTGCCTGACTCCCGCCTTAATCGTTCGCGCGCTCAATCGATCTGCGTTGCGCTGATCGGTGACCTGTTTCGGGCGAGTCGATGTTCGCGCCATGCGATGATGGTGCCTGCTGCGACGATCAGCGGTGCACCCAGCCAGGTCGCCACCGAGGGGATGTTGTCCCACACCGCCCAGCCAAATACCGTCGCCCAGATCAGGGCGGTATAGTCCATGACAATCACGCTGGCGATTGCGCCGTGCCGCAGCGAAGCGGTCATGAACAATTGCCCCAGCAAGCCCGCGAAGCCGACTGCCGTCAGCAGCGCGATCTGACGAAAGTCAGGCATCACGGCGGGGACCAGCGGCAGCGTGGCGGCTGCAAGCAGACTGCCGAACAGTGAAAAATAGAAGACGATCGAGAGCGATCCCTCGATGCGTCCGAGCTCGCGGATCTGATAGCTGACAATAGCGACGACGAGCCCGCCGCCGAGCCCGGCGATCGCGCCAAGCAGCGGGATCGGATGACCGCCGGGCTGCACGATCACCAAGACTCCGGCAAAACCGAGCACGACCGCCGTCCAGCGCCAGCGACCGATATGTTCGCGCCAGATCAGCGAGCCGATCAGCACCGCGAAGAGCGGCGCGGAAAAGCCCAGGGTGGTGGCCTCGGCAAGCGGCAGCAGCATCACCGAGCCGAAATTGCAGAGCATGCCGATCATGCCCACGCCCGAGCGCAGCGCATGGCTGCCAGGGTGCGCGGTTTTCAAACTTGCCAGACTGCCCTGTGCGGCAAGCCAGAGCAGGATGACGATCACCGGAACCACTTGTCGGCCGACAATGATCTGCGGCAAGGTCAGGCCCTGTTCTGCGGCATATTTGACCAGCATCGCCATGGTTGCGAAGGAAAGCGCAGAGCCGAGCCGCAGGATCAGAGCATAGACGGGGCGTTGTTGCACATGGCGGCTTTAGCCGCGAAGCGCGTCGTGGCAAGGGCGGGGGCATGGATTCGGATTATACCTTGCATGCCTTGCTCGGCGCCTTAGCGGCCGCTCTTGCCGTACTTGCCTGGATTGCCGATCGCCGCCGCATGCGCCGCAGGGATCCCGATAAAGTGGGCTTCATGCCCTGGACCGGGGTGTTCTTCTGGGCGCTGCTGGCCGCCTGCACCCTGTTGGGGCTGGCGGCGAAGGAATGGTTCCTTGCTTAGTCGGCAATTCGCAATGGGGATTGTTTCGCCTTCTATCTTGCTCTTGCCCAAACCGGCCGACAGTCTGCCTCTTGGGAAACTGCAATCGATAGAAGGGGCGATTGATGTCACAAGCAGGAGAAAACAAGATCGTGTCGGCCATATCGGCAGCACTCAGCATTGCCGGGCTGGTGCTACTGATGTCGGTGTTTGCCGGGGTTTGGAACTATTCCGTTGGCCCGTCGATCTTCATCGCCAGCCTGATCGCAGGCGCTGCCGGGGCGATTTCCGGCTTTATGGCGCGGCGCAGCGGGGCGAACACGTTGAATGCAGCGGGGCTATGGCTTGGCATACTCGGCGCGGCAGCCGCAGTGCTGCTGATGGCTTTTTACACGTTCGAAGCGGCCTAAACCTTAGAGGCAGGCTTCCAGATAAGCCTGATCGAATCCGAATTGCCGCGCTTTTTCAAGCGTATAGGGGCGCAGGCCCGAGGGGCGGAATTCGCCGATGATCTTGCCGTCGTCGTTCTCGTCGAGGTATTCGAACTTGAACAGTTCCTGCGTCACGATCACGTCGCCTTCCATGCCGATCACTTCGGTGATGTTGGTGGTGCGGCGCGAGCCGTCGCGCAGGCGCTTGACCTGAACGATGATGTCGACCGATTCGGCAATCTGACGCGAAATGGCTTCCTTCGGGATCTTGATGTCGCCCATCAGGATCATGTTTTCCATACGGCCAAGGCATTCGCGTGGGCTATTGGCGTGCAGTGTGCACATTGATCCGTCGTGGCCGGTGTTCATTGCGGCAAGCAGATCGAAGCACTCTGCGCCGCGAATTTCGCCCAAAATGATCCGGTCAGGGCGCATACGCAGCGCGTTCTTGACGAGATCGCCGATGGTGATCGCGCCCTGGCCTTCGAGGTTGGGCGGGCGGGTTTCGAGCGGCAGCCAGTGCGGCTGCTGCAGGCGGAGTTCGGCAGCGTCTTCGATCGTCAGCACGCGCTCGCCCGGATCGATCATTTTCGAGAGGGCATTAAGCATGGTCGTCTTGCCCGAGCCGGTGCCGCCCGAGATCACAACATTCATCCGGCAGGCGCCGGCGATCTTGAGCGCGGTCGCCATCTTCTCGCTCATCGAACCGAAGTCCTTCAGCATGTCGATGGTGATCGGCTTTTCGGAAAATTTGCGAATCGAGATTGCGGTGCCGCGCAGCGAAAGCGGCGGCACGATGACGTTGACGCGGCTGCCGTCCTTGAGGCGGGCGTCGGCCAGCGGCGTGGTCTGGTCGACACGGCGACCGACCTGGTTGACGATGCGCTGAGCGATCTGGAACAGGTGGTTCTCGTCGCGGAAGCGAATGCCCGAAAGGATCAGCCTGCCTTTCTTTTCGATGTAGGTCTGATTGGGTCCGTTGACCATGATATCGGAAATATCCGGATCACCCAGCAGTTCTTCCAGCGGCCCGAAGCCCAGCAATTCATCGATCAGCACTTTTTCCAGCGCGAACTGTTCGCGCCGGTTGAGGGTGACTTTGAGTTCGGCCAGAACTTCCAGAATGATCGGACGGAATTCTTCGCTTAGCTCGTCCTTGGTCAGCGTTGCCGCCGCTTCAGGATCGACGCGTTCCAGCAGGCGGGGAAGCACCTGTTCCTTGAGCTTGTGGACCGAGGCCTCGAACCCGCCGGACTCGTCGCTGGTTTCGTTCACGGCATTGGCGCGGTCCGACAGACGCGTCATCGCGTCGGCGCGAAGCGTCATCGCATCAACCGGACGGTCGAGCGCATCCTCGCCCGGAAGCGGTGGAAACTGGTCGCCGCCTGGCAGCGGTGCTTGCCCGGGAACCGGAGCCTGTCCAGCGGGGGCAGTGCCCTGCATGGGACGCGCCACGCCGAACGCAGGCCTCGCGGGCTGCGCTCCGCCTGCTCCTGTCCGCTTTCCGAATGCGCTCATTGCCGCATTTTTCCTTGTGATAACCAGCAGGAAGCCGCGGGAAATCCCGAAGCCTTATGATTGAACATTAGGGTTGAAACTTTGATAACTTCCTAATGCGGGCTGCGCGAAGTGCGCAGTTGCGGCTATTGAGGCGACGGTGGGGCGCAGGTCCACAGATCAACCATATGCGCAGAATAGACCTCGGGAAGGTTGCGCGTGGCCTTAAGTTGGCAGTTTGACACAATGTAGGCACGGACCTGCGGCGCGCTGGCCTGGTTTTCCTCATAGTCCGGCATAGCGCGGTAAGTGACCACGGCGGTCGGTCGCCAAGCAAGTATCGTGCGCATGGCGTCCGCCGTGGCGATATGGCTGACATTGTGCTCGGCGGGGAAATAAAGGTGCAGCGGATAGTAAAGCGCAGTTGGCGGATATACCCCGATCTGGCGGTATAGATCGACCGGGCCTTCATAAACCAGCAGGCGTGGGCGAGGGGCTGAGGCGCGGATATCAGCCGCCATGGCTGCCATGACCTCGCGGGACTGGCGCCGCGCCGCAGTGTCAAATGCCGGGCCCAGCAGCAGACCGAACGCGATCAGGGCGGCGCCGTAGAGACGGCCGATACGGTGCGCTCCAAAAGCGGCGGCCGCTGCCACGCTGACCGGCAG
The DNA here is from genome assembly GCA_031362485.1 of Novosphingobium sp. Classification (GTDB taxonomy): domain Bacteria; phylum Pseudomonadota; class Alphaproteobacteria; order Sphingomonadales; family Sphingomonadaceae; genus Novosphingobium. Next base: position 2,170 of record JANLSP010000432.1, on the reverse strand, counting down.
GCAAACCGGCAGCAGGTAGTGTTCATAGAAATTGGGCACGATGGCAAAGCCCGCCAGACTTGCGGTCAGCCAGCCAGCGAGGAACAGCCGCGGGGCCTGCTGCCGGACAACGATGGCTCCGATCAGCGCCGGAAGCAGCGCGGGAGCGAACAGCATGGCCAGCGTGGCAATGCGCTTTCCTGCATCGTCAGCCGGATTATAGCTCTTGGCGAGGTTGGCGGTGACCATCGCATGCCAGAACTCGCCGAAATGGCCGGCTGCCGCATAGATCGCGGCGAACAGCGCCATCGGCGCGATACCAGCAGCCGCGAGGCCGAGCGCTGCCATGGCGAGGCGCCGCGGCGCCATGCCGCCGCGCCAGAGCCGCCACAGCGCAACGGCGCCGAGGAACAGGCTTTCGCAAATGGCGGTCTGCTTGAAAGTCAGGGCAAACCCGGCCGAGGCCATCGCGGCGTAGAGCGCGGGCGGCGTCTCGCCGCGATCGAGCGCGGGGAAAGAGCGCAGCACGCCAAGTGCAGCGAGCGCGATCCACAGGTTATAGAACACCGGCGATTGCCCGCCGCCGCCGCCGAAGAACACCAGCAGCACCAGATAAAGCGTGCCGCCCAGCGCCGCGCCCGCCGGAGTGGCAAAGCGCCGCGCAATCGCCGCGACACACAGCGCGGTTGCCGCCGCGAACAGCAGCGCCAGCGTCTGATAGGCGATCACCGAGGACGAAAAAGCCCCGGCCAGAGCATAAGTCAGGAACAGCCCCGGCCCTTTGCGGTCCCAGACATCGACATAGGGCAGTTCGCCCTGCCACAGGCGCAGGCCGCCCTGGAAATAGAAATATTCGTCGTTGAAATAGTTGGTGTCGCCAAACACGGTGAAGCGGCTGAGCAGCGCAATAGCGAACAGCCAGACGGCGAGCGGCCATTGGCCCGCGAGCGTCCCGGACCTGGCAGATGACAGTGCATTTTCGCCGGACACCCAGTCACTCCCGGTCTGGTCTTCGATCGGGGCATTGGTTAAACCCGCTTTGCGCCAGCGGCGAGGGGCGGCGGCCGCTTGTCCACGCTCTTCCCTTGAGCCCGTATCGCGGTTAGGCGGGGGCATGAGACAAACAGCGATGATGCGGATGATTGCGGGCGCCTTGCTCGTTCTTGCAGTTCCGGGGGTGGCCCCGGTGGCGGCGCAAGCCGGCGCGGGCGCGCAACTTCCGGCCTGGCTCGCCGGGTTCTGGCAGTCGCAGGACGGCATTGCCTGGGCAGACGAGACCTGGAATGCCCCGCGCGGCGGGATCATGATGGGAATGGGGCGCTCCGGAACCGGGCCGCGGATGCTTTCGTGGGAAACGATGCGCATCGCGGCGAAGGCCGATGGCACGCTTGTATTCGTTGCCCAGCCCAAGGGGGCAGCCGCGACCGAGTTTCCTGCCGTTTCGATCGGCGAGGAAGCGATCGAATTTGCCAACCCGAAGCACGACTATCCCCAGCGCATCCGCTATTGGCGCCAGGGCCAGCTGCTGATGGCAGAAATATCGAAGATCGACGGCAGCGACAGTCAGCGCTGGAATTTCCGCCCGGTGCAAGTCGGCCAATAGGCGCGGTAGCAGGCATGATGGAGCCGTTTCGCCATGCGGGCTGAATCGCGCGGCCTGTTGTTCACGCTGGCAGGGTTTGTCATGCTATCGCTCGGCGATGCGGTGATCAAGACGATGTCCGGCTCATGGCCGCCGTCGGCAATCGCCGCACTGCGCTATGTGTTCGCCGCGTGCGGGCTGGTCGTTATCTTGCTGGCGCGTGAAGGCCCGCGGCAGTTGTTCAATCCGCCACGCTTGGGGATCCAGCTGCTCCGCGGATTGTCGGCGTCAGTGGCGACGATCAGCTTCTTTGCCGCGATATTCCTGATGCCGCAGGCTGAAGCCGCGAGCATCACATTCACCTGTCCCATGCTCACTGCGGTATTTGCCGCGCTGTTCCTGCGCGAGCCTGCGGGGCGGGCGACTTGGTGGGCAATGCTGGCGGCATTCTGCGGCGTTCTTATTGTGCTGCGGCCCAATTTTGCCGATCTGGGAATGGCGGCTTTGCTGCCGCTGTTAACAGCGCTGGGTATGAGCATCCTGCTCGTTTGCAACCGCGCTGTGGCTGGGCAGGCCAGCTCGCTGGCCATGCAGGCCTATGTCGCGCTT
>JANLSP010000428.1:0-3815 GCA_031362485.1 Novosphingobium sp. | reverse complement strand
CAGCGCGACCAGTTCGGCTCGGGCTTCGTCGCGGTGAACCCCAATTCGAAAATCCCCGCGCTGCTCGATTGTACAGGGCCGGAACCTGTTCGCGTGTTCGAATCGGCGGCGATCCTGCTGCACCTGGCGGAGAAATTCGGGGCTTTCATGCCAACCGATGTGAAGGGCCGTGCGGAGTGCCTCTCCTGGCTGTTCTGGCAGATGTCAAACGCGCCTTCGCTGGGCGGCGGCTTTGGCCACTTCTACCGGGTAGCTCCGGTCAGACTTGAGTATCCGATCAACCGCTACGCGATGGAAACCAAGCGCATCTTCGATGTCGCCGACCGGCGGCTGGCGGAAGTCGAGTGGCTCGCAGGCGCTGACTATTCGATCGCCGACATCGCCTGTTTCACCTGGTTCCACTATTTCCACAGCGAGAACGCCTATGGCGGGGCGACGAAGTTCCTCGACATTCCCAGCTATGAAAACGTCGACCGCTGGGTGCGGGCGATCAAGGCGCGGGTGCCGGTCCAGCGCGGACTCAAGGTCAACCGGGGCGGCGATTGGGGCGGCATCGCTGAACGGCACAGCGCCGGCGATATCGATGCTGTGATGTGAGACATCAGGCAAGTGCCTGCCTGAACCGCGCCAGCCGCATGGCCGCCTCATCAAGCATTGCGTCGGGTTTGGTGAAACAAAACCGCACGATGCCCTGAGGAGCGTCGCCCTCGAACAGCGCCGAAAGCGGGATCGAGGCCACCCCCGCTTCGCGCACCAGCCGTTCGCTGAACTCGCGGTCGCCGAGCGCGATTCCAGATGCGGCGAGATCGACGCAGAGGAACCAGGTCGCCGCATTGGGCAGCACGTGGTAACCGGCGGCCTCCATCCCGCGCGTAAGCTTTTCGCGCGAAGCAGCCCAGCGCGCAGTGCGCTCCGCAAACCAGCCATCGGGCAGCGTCAGCCCTTCGGCCACCGCCCATTGCAGCGCCGGCGGTGTGGTGTAGGTGACGAACTGATGCGCGCGGGCGAGGCCCCGCGCAAGGTCAGGTGCGGCGATCATCCAGCCAACTTTCCAGCCGGTCAGCCCGAAGACCTTGCCGGCCGAGCCGAGCTTGATCGTGCGGTCCGCCATGCCGGGAAAAGTCATGATCGAACGGTGCACCGCGCCATCGAAGCGGACTTCTTCCCAGACCTCGTCACTGATGACGATGAGATCGTGCGCAACGCAAAGATCGGCGATGGCGGCCAGTTCGGCCTCGTCTGCGCAAGTCCCCGCCGGGTTGAGCGGATCGTTGAGCATGACCACGCGCGTGCGGGGCGTGATCGCGGCGGCGATGTCCGCTGTGCAGTAGCTCCAGTGGGGCGGCGCCAGCGGCACGGAGACCGGAACGCCGCCGGCACGGCGCACCATCGGTGCGTAGGCGTCATAGGCCGGCTGGAACAGGATCACTTCGTCGCCAGCCCTGACCAGCGCCAGCGCTGCATCGGCGATTCCCTCGGTTGCGCCAGAGGTGACGATCACCTGTTCGCGCGACAATACCAGGCCTTGCCGCCGCGCATAGAAGGCGCAGATTGCATCGCGCAGTTCGGGCAGACCGCTGCCGGGCGGATACTGGTTGGACTTCTCGCGCAGCGCGCGCGCCGCCGCCTCGATCAGTTCCGGCGGGCCCTGATTATCCGGAAACCCCTGCCCCAGATTGATCGCGCCGAGTTCGCGGGCGAGGCCCGACATGGCCTCGAAAATGGTCTGGTCCATACCCGCATAGACAGGATGAATCCTCGCGCCCTCATTTGCCACCAGCAATTCACTCCGCAATTTGCAGACGGCCCCATACCGCGAACAGCTGGCCATGCGCCATGTCATTTCGCCCCAGCGATTTCGCAAACCGGCAGGTTCCGTGTTAGCCTCAGGCAACAAACCGGAAGAGGACCGACACTCCATGTCCTTCGAGCTCAATCGCAAACTTGCCGCCCGCCGCGATCCCATGCCGACCACGGCCAAGATCGATTCGGTCACCGCCGACATCATTCGCGGCGCGTTCGAAACGGTGTGTTTCGAATCCGCAACTTTCCTTGGCCGCGCGGCCTCCTCGCCGATCATCAACTCATCGAACGAGCGCAACGCGGCGATTGTCGACGGCCATGGCCGTCTGGCGATGGGCGCGGTCGGCACGCCGCAGCTGACATTCGTCAACCAGATGGAAACCCGCTGGGGGCTGATGAATCAGGAGCGCTATGACTGGGGGCCGGGCGATGTCTTTGTCGGCAACGACCCCGATCACGGCGGCGGGCATTTGCCCGACTATTGCGTTTATGGCCCGGTCTATGACGATCATGGCGAGCTAATCTGCATCCAGACCTTGCAGGCTCACCAGGGCGACACTGGCGGCAAAGATGCGGGCGGGTTCTCGCTCGATGCCGTCGACGTGTTCACCGAAGGCCTCGTGCTCCCTTGCCTCAAGCTGGTCCACCGCGGCGAACTGCGCCGCGACACGTTCGACATGGTGATCCGCAACAATCGCTTCGCCACATTCGCGGGCGACATCGCGGCGATGATCGGCGGGGTGCAATATGCGGTGAAGATGCTCGAAGACCTGATCCGCAAATGGGGCTCCGAAACGGTCAAGGCCGCGATCAACTATTCGATCGAACATACCGAGCGCCGGGTGCGCGAGGAAGTGGCGAAGTGGCCGGACGGTTCCTACGAAGCCACCGTGCTGATCGACCATGACACGGCAGGAACCAAGGATATCAAGGTCCATGTCACCTGCACGATTGCCGGTGACCAGTTGACAGTCGACCTCACTGGCACCGACGACCGGCAGGATCTGGTCGGCGTGTGGAACACGTTCGCCAACAGCCGCAGCTATGTGATGTGCCAGCTGGTCGCCGCGCTCGATCCGGCCATCGTCAAGAATGAGGGTTATTTCAACGCAGTCGAAATCATCATCCCCGAAGGCTGCATCGCCCAGCCGCCGCCCAACAAGCCCGCCGCGCTAGGCTCCTTCCACCCGGCCTGCGAGATTACCGAGGCAGTATGCATCGCACTGAGCGCGGTTGTGCCCGAGCGTTCGCAGCCGCAGCTCTACAAGATCGGCATGCCTAATGCAGTGATCGGTTTTGACGACAGTGGCATGATGTGGATGGATCAGGGCGTCGATTGCCGTTCGATGGATGTCTCTGCCGTGCAAGGCATCGACGGCTGGGGTTCGTGCCCAAACAGCCTCGGCAGCCTGATCCTCTCCGAGGCCGAAGACGCCGAGAGCCGTTTCCCGATCATCAACATCAGCCGCGAGATGACTACCGATGGCGGCGGCGCGGGCCAGTGGCGCGGCGCGCCGGGCAGCCTCAACGTCAAGCAGGTGCTGAAGCCCACCACGGCGATGGCCTGGATGGTCTCGGCCGATCATCCGCTCTCGGGCATGTGCGGCGGGGATGACGCGATCCCTTATTCGAACCATTTCGAGGTGGGCTCGCCGGGCGAACGCAAGATCGAGCATACGGCGCAGGCGCTGCTGCCCGAAGGCGCAGTAATTGCCTATCAACACGGCGGCGGCGGCGGCTTCGGCCCTGCGATGCTGCGCGATCCTGAAGCAGTTAAGGAAGATGTGCTCGATGAATATGTCAGCGAGCGCGCCGCGCGCGAGAAGTATGGCGTAGTGCTCAGCGGCAGCCTGGCGGAGTATGACCTCGAGGTTGACCATGCGGCGACCGCGGCGCTGCGCGCGGAAATGCTGCTCGAGGCGGCGGAATGACAAGATCTTCCCCGAGCTTGTCTCGGGGAGGGGGACCGCTCGCGAAGCGAGTGGTGGAGGGGTGGCAAGATTACGCGATTG
>JANLSP010000425.1:0-2926 GCA_031362485.1 Novosphingobium sp. | reverse complement strand
CGAGTGGTGACAGAGGGGAAATGCAGCAGGGGGGATTTTGTTCCCGCACATTGCGCATGAAAGTTCGCCTTCAGCTTTTGCGGTTAACCCACCCCACCAGCCGCCCGACACCCCACATCACCAGCACCCCGCCCAGCACATTGCCGGTGAGCCGGCCGGCGTTGAACGAATCGATCGCGAAGCCCTGCTCCATCATCGTGGTCATGGCGATCAGCAGGCCGAGCACCAGCCCGCCAAGACACCACAGCATATCGTATCGTTTCATTGTGGCTCCCCCTTTGCCTGATCCGCAGCGACCGGTTTGGCGCAGAGCGGCCGGGCGGGGCAAGTGCCATATCGATGGCATGGGGCGGGCGGGCGGCGAACTATGCGCTCGCTATTTGCGGCTCCGGGGCCTAGCCATGGCCCCGGGGCACCTGCCCCTGAAGGAAAGTCCCATGGCCAAAAGCCAGAAGAAATCGAGCAAGGAAGTGCGCAAGCCCAAGGCGGAAAAGCCCAAGAAGCAGAATGCTTCGAACCCCTCGCAAAAGGGCATTGCAATCGCGCCTAAGGTCTAATCCGCTCAGATTTGCTCCTCCCCCTTGAGGGGGAGATCGGGTGGGGGTGTACGACGCCAGCGTGGACGCCCGGCATTCGCCTCGCTCCCCCTCCCCAACCCCTCCCCGACGGGGAGGGGCGTTAAACGCACTGCTATCCCTCGCCTAGAATGGCGCGCGGGGGTTGTAGAAGGCGAAGCGGCGCACGCGGCCTTCGATCAGGTGTTTTTTCATCTTGTGGCGCATTTCCTCGGCGCCATCGCCGGTGATGCAGACCAGATGCGTGCCGCCTTCGGGCAGCACTTCGATCGCGCTGATCGCCACGCCTGCGGTCTTGCACAAGGCTGTGACATCGGCCTCGGCGAGGCTCACGTTCATCGCGCGGCTCATGCTGCGGATGCTCCACAGGGAACGGCGAGCAGGGGCGCAGCGAGCGCTCCGCCGCGCTGCTGGATCAGGCCGATGCTGCTGGCGAAGGCTGCGGCGGCAGTGGCAAGGCGCGCGCATTCGCTGCGCGATGTGGTCCCGGCTGCACGCATCAGTGCGATCTGATGGCGAAAGTGAAGTTCGTTGAGGTCCATGCGCGCGGGCTCCGGATTGTAAGCGGGAGCGCGAGCGGTCTCTCAGTCGCGCGCGCTTTCGGGAAGCACTTGCTCGCGATGGTGCACTTATAACACACTGCGGCGCCGCTGTCGCCCGCTATTGCTCGGGCGGATCGAGCCGCTTCGACAGCACCTCGATCAGCGCGAGCGCATTGGTGGCATTGGGATCGATCCGCGCTTCCACGCCGTCCTCGAAAACGACGAAGACCGGCCCGAGGAACGCCCGGCGCAGCGCGGTCGCCTCGCCAAGCTTGCGGCTGTGTTCGCTGCCCTTGCGGTCGCGCCAGGCCAGCCGGTCACCGCGCCAGCGCATCGCCGCACGGCGCAGCTGGCCGAATTGCAGCGTGGTGATCAAGGTTCCTGTCCCGAACGCGACGATCAGCCAGAACAGGATGCGCATCTGCGCGGCACCATCCGCCCGGTCCGATCCGACAAACAGCCAGACCCAGGCCATGCCCAGCGTCATCACCGTGCCCAGGCCAATGCCAATGGCATAGATCGCACCTGGCTTGATGCTGCGCCAGCCATGCTGGTCAGGCGGGCTCTTGCCGCCCCAGGTGGCCAGCGCGAAGACCGCCAGCATGGCCACCAGCCCTATGACGATGTGCCTGGCCCAATCGATGTCCATGGCAAAACTCCGCTGCGTTCGGCGCGGGGATCGCACAAGCTGGCAAAGATTGGGTAAATGGGCGGACCGCCGGCTATTTCAGCTCCATCCGCTCGACCGCTTCCTTGGACGCCTTGAGATCGAGTCCGGTCGCCTCGCGCAGCAGCTTGATCGCCTCGATCTTGTTGCCGCTGGCAAGCGCAGCGCCAACCGCGAGCATATTCTGCGGGGTCAATTTCGGCGTGGCCGGCGCGGATCCTGACGGTGGCGGTGCGGCTGGCAACGAGCCGGGCGATGTGCCGTGCCGCGTGGCGGCCAGCGTTGGCGGCAGGCTGTTCGGCACGCCGGTCAGATCCTGCCGCGGCGAGCGAGAGCGCAGAAACAGCCCGATGAGCAGCCCTGCGATCAGCCCGGCAATGAATTCGGCTCCAAAAAAATCCATTTCCGCCGCCTCCGCCAGATGTGTGGAACGGCGATAGCCGCGAGCGACGCGCCGCGCAATTGCACTTGCGCCGCGCCGCGCGCGCCGTCATTCTGCGGCCCGGTCATCAAAAGAGGGGGAAGTCATGTTCAATGCCGCCAACACTGTTAGTATTCTGGTGCCGATGCTGGTCATCGCCGCGCTGACTTTTGTCGCATTCCTGAATATGGCGGCGGCGCGCGGCGCAGCGATGAAAGGCGGGGGGATGAACGCCGACTTTTATGTCGCGCACCAGGGCGGGCAGGAGCCGGCCAAGACCGTCGCGGCAGTGCGTCACTATGGCAACCTGCTGGAACTGCCGACAGCCTTCTATGCCGGGTGCCTGACCGCTTATGTGCTGGGCGCGGTGAGCCAGTGGACGCTGATCTTCGCCTGGGCCTTTGTCGCGATGCGGCTGGTGCAAAGCGCCGTACACATGACCTACAACAACCCCGCCCATCGCGGCAGCGCATTCATGCTGAGCATGCTGGCGATGCTGGCGCTGTGGGTTAACGTGGGGATGGCGGTATTTGCCCGGCTCTAAAACTTCTTGAACTGCGGCGGGCGATAGCCATTTGAGGTGCTCCACTCAGCGGAGTAACCCTGATGCGTTCGCCTGCCGATGTTGCCCCATGCCGGTTGGCCGCCGCTTGGATATGGCGGCGGTGCGGGTTGTTGCTGCGGCGGGGGCGGGGCGGATGCTGGCGCGCTGCGGTCAATG